>CAHJWU010000039.1 GCA_903643085.1 Rhodospirillales bacterium | reverse complement strand
CACCTGCCGCTGGCCATCACAGGTGCGGCGCACGCCATGCCGCTCACCTATCGCATGCCGGTTGCCAGCGCGCAGGTGAAATCCGCCATCCTGCTGGCCGGCCTGAACGCGCGTGGCGAGACACGCGTGGAAGAGCCGGTGCCGACGCGCGACCACACCGAGAACATGCTCCGCCACTTCGGCGCCACCATCAGAGTGGAGCAGGATGGTACCGGCCGTGTCATCCGCCTCGCCGGCCAGCCGGAACTGCTGGCCGCCGACGTTACCGTTCCCGGCGACCCGTCCTCTGCCGCCTTTCCGCTCGTCGCCGCCCTGCTGGTGGCGGGGTCCTCGGTGACTGTGCGCGGCGTGGGGCTGAACCCGCTGCGCACCGGCCTGCTGACCGCGTTGCGCGCCATGGGCGCTACCCTCACGATCGCCAACGAACATGTGCAGGGCGGCGAGCCTGTGGGCGACATCACCGCCAGCGCCGGCGACCTCACCGCCGTGGACACAGAACCCGCGCTCGCCCCCAGCATGATCGACGAGTTTCCCATCCTGGCGGTCGCCTGCGCGTGCGCACGCCACACCAGCCGCCTGCGCGGCCTGGGCGAGCTGCGCGTGAAGGAGAGCGACCGGCTTGCCGCCACCGCCGCCATGCTCGCCGGAAACGGCGTGGCCGTGCAGATCGAGGGCGACGACCTGGTCATCACCGGCGCCGGCGGCCCTCCGCCGGGCGGCGGCCTGGTCGCCACCCACATGGACCACCGGCTGGCGATGAGCGCGCTGGTCCTGGGCAGCACGGCACGCGCGCCCGTGCGTGTGGACGACACCGGTTTCATCGACACCAGCTTTCCCGGCTTCGCCACGCTGATGGCCGGCATCGGCTGCCGCTTCGCATGACTGCAAACCGCATCGTCGCCATCGACGGGCCAGCCGCCGCCGGCCAGGGAACGCTGGCCCGCCGCCTGGCCGCATGCCTCGGGTTGCCCTATCTGGACACCGGGCTGCTCTACCGCGCCACCGCGCGCCGCCTCCTCCTGGCCGGCGCCGACGCGAGCGATGCCGCAGCCGCCGCAGAAGCCGCCCGCGCGCTCAGCCCACCGGACCTGGAGCGGACGGACCTGCGCACGCCGGACGTGGACCGCGCGGCGGCTGCAGTGGCCTCCGTCCCGCCCGTGCGCGCGGCGCTGCTGGATTTCCAGCGCAGCTTCGGCCAGGCGAACGGCGCCGTGCTGGACGGGCGAGACATCGGGACGATCATTTTTCCGCAAGCCCGCGCAAAGCTTTTCGTCACAGCCAGCGTGGAGGCGCGTGCCTATCGTCGCTGGCTGGAGCTCACCGGCCGCGGGGTGCACGCCGCGCTGGAGACGGTGCGCGAGGACATGCAGGCGCGCGATGCAGCCGACGCCTCGCGGGCCGCCGCCCCGCTGCGGCCGGCAGAGGATGCGTTCGTGCTTGATACGACGGTGATGGATGCCGATGCGGCGTTCGCGGCGGCGCTGCGGTATGTCGCAGCACGGGTCTGACGCGCGAGCTGAAGTAGGAAGCGAGGCCTTCTTCCTTGAAGAAAGCAGACCTTGCCTGCCTTCTTCGCAAGTTTTGTCTCTTCCAAATCGTGACCGTGACTTAGCTGGACATCCAGCCGACATACGACGTTTCACCCGGACCCCGCAATTACGAGGTCACGCCCGTGGAAAGTTATTCGAGACGCACCCTTCTGGGCACCGGCGCCGCTTTGGGCGCCGTCGCCGCCAGCACGGCGGCCCTTGCCGCGGCGGCGCCCGGCAATCCGGACCAGCCGCCGCAGGGCATTATAAACACCAAGGATCATCCGCAGAGCGCCATCGATCCCGGCTCGCAGAATCCCGCGCTGGCCAAGCAGTTTCCTGCGGCCTTCACTCCGCCTGCCACCGACGTGAGTGACCTGCCGGAGTTCTGGGCTTCGTTCAACAACGCGCCACGGCGCATCCAGGACGGCGGCTGGGCACGCCAGGTGACGCAGGCCGATTTCGAGATCTCTGAGTCAATCAGCGGCGTGAACATGCGCCTGGATGCCGGCGGCACGCGCGAGTTGCATTGGCACCTGGCCGCCGAGTGGGGCTACATGTCCTACGGCAATTGCCGCATCACCTGCATCGATCCGCAGGGCCGCTCCTACGTGGCCGACGTCAAGGCGGGAGACCTCTGGTACTTTCCCGGCGGCTACCCGCATTCGCTGCAAGGCATAGGCCCGGATGGCTGCGAGTTCATCCTCTGCTTCGATGACGGCAAGGCCACCGAGTTCAACACGCTGCTCGTCACCGACTGGTTCGCGCACACGCCGCCCGATGTGCTGGCTGCCAATTTCGGTCTTCCCGAATCGGCGTTCAGCAAGAACTTCACGCATTCGCTGTGGATCTATCAGGGCCAGGTCCCCGGGCCGCTGGCCGCGGACGCGCAGGCCATCGCCAGCGACAAAGGTCCGCCGCCCAATCCGTTCACCTACGCGATGGCGTCCGGCCCCGTCTCGTAACGCACAAAAGGCGGCTTCGTGCAGGTGGCCGACAGCCACAACTTCAAGGCCTCGTCCACCATCGCCGCTGCGCTGGTGACGGTGCATCCCGGCGGCTTGCGGGAGATGCATTGGCACCCGAACGCCGACGAGTGGCAGTACTGGGTCAAAGGCCGCGGCCAGATGACGGTGTTCGGCTCCGGCCCGAAGGCGGTCACCAACGACTTCGCGCCGGGCGACATCGGCTACGTGAAACGCAGCTACGGCCACTACATAAAGAACATCGGCAACGAGGACCTTGTCTTCCTCGAAGTCTTCAAGACGCCAACCTTCCAGGAGGTGTCTCTGTCGGACTGGCTCTCGCACACGCCCCCCGCCATGCTGGCCGCGCATTTCAACATGTCCGCGGAAGACATTGCGAAATTCCCGAAGAGGGGGACGGATGTGATGCCGGCCTGAGGCGAGGAAGCGACCAGTTTGTTTTCTTCAAAAAAGACCGCCTTGCTTCCTGCCACTCTTGCGTGACTGTCATCTCCCGGTAAGCTTCTCCCGCTTGATAAAAAGGGAGAAACTTCATGCGCACTCTACGTACGCCGAAAACGGCGGCGTGGTCGGTGGCGGCCGGGCTGGCGGGTGCATTCGCATCCGCGCATCCCGCCTCAGCCACGAACTGCACCGAGCTGTCTGATTTCACGCCCAGACTGGGCGGCAACGCATCGATACTCTCGCTGTCCGCCAAAGACGTCACCGGCGGCAGCTTCACGGAGCCGAGTGGCACCGTGATCACCGGCCTGCCGTCGTTCTGCCGGGTGGCGATGGTGATCTCGTCGAGCGGCAACCCCGACACGTCGCAATTCGCCGTCGAGGTCTGGCTGCCCGAGACGACCTGGAACCACCGTTACCTCGGTTTCGGCAATGGCGGGTTCGCCGGCGCCATCAGTTACAGCTCGCTGCAGCTCGGCGTGCTGGAAGGATTCGCCTCGGCCAACACGGACATGGGCACCGGCATCCTGTTCAAATGCAACGGCCTGTTCTGCGGCGACACGTCCCACGAGGGCGGCATACCCGGCGGCCTGTATGGTGATCCCGCCGCCCTGCGCGATTTCGGCTACGCTTCCACGCACCTGATGACGGTGGCCGCCAAGCAGCTGCTGAATCAGTATTACGCGAGGCCGGCAAAGGCCGCATATTTCGACGGCTGCTCCACCGGCGGACAACAGGCGCTGATGGAAAGCCAGCGCTTCCCCGACGATTACGAGGGTATCCTGGCGGGCGCGCCGGCGCATAACCGCACGCACCTGCACATGTCAGGCCCGGCCGTCTATGAAGCCACACATTTCGCGCCCGATGCGTACCTCACGAACGCGGCCCTTGCCCTCACGCACGCGCTGGTCCTGAAGCAATGCGCCGGCAAGGATGGCGGGCTGCGCGGCGATGACTTCCTCACGCAACCGGCGATGTGCAAGACCAACGCGCTGGCGCTGACCTGCAAGGGCGCGTCAGACGAGGTGCCCTGCACGGACCCCACCGCCGCAAGCTGCACCTGTCTGACCCATGACCAGGCCCTGGCGATGAACCGTGACTGGAGCGGCGTCGTCGATGACCAGGGCAACCAGCTCTACCCAGGACTGGAGCGCGGCACGGAAGAGCCGGTCGTGCCTTCCGCCGCAAACGGCTACGAGGGCAATCTCGGCCTGCCGTTCCAGCAGGCGCTGCCCACGCCGGCCTTCGACAGCCTGATGAACTGGGCGCTCGGCCCGGACTGGGTGTGGCAGGAGATGTTCGCCACGCCCTCCAGGCTGGCGCCGGAGCTGGCCAGCGAGATCGCGCTTATCGACAACACGCCGGTGGGCAGTGAGACGTTTGCGCAAGTGCTGAACGCCAACAGCACGGACCTGTCCACGCTGGCCGGCCATGGCCACAAGATCCTGATGTATCAGGGCTACGCGGACCCGCTGATCCCGAGCGCCACCGCCATCGACTACTACAACGCCGTGGCCGCCGCCGATCCGAACGTGCAGAACTACCTGCGCCTGTTCCTCGCACCCGGCGTATGGCATTGCGGCGGCGGACCAGGCCCGAACGCGTTCGGCAACCTGTCCGGCACGCTGCCGCCCAGGCCGCTCGACCCTAGCGACGACGCCCTGGGTGCGCTGATCGCCTGGGTGGAACACGGCGTGGCGCCGACGACGGTGATCGCCACGAAATACGTCAACGACGATGAAGCGTCCGGCGTGGCGTTCCAGCGTCCGCTGTGCCTGTATCCAGCGCACAGCGCGTATGTGAAGGGCGACAGAACGCAGGCGTCCAGCTACCAGTGCGTGGCCGGCGCGCCGGTGACGAACCAGGGGTTTGCGCCGAAATATGGGCCATAACGGTAGCAAGAAAGGCCTTCTTTTTTGAAAAAAAAGAGGCAAAAAACTTTTGCTTCTGGCGGCTGCGTGAAGGCCCGCTCCGGTTCTGCGAGTTTGGAAGCTTCCAGAAGTGGAAGGGCTTTCATGCAGGCGAAGTAGTAAAAGTTTTTTGCTTCTTTTTTGCAAAAAGAAGGCCTTGCCTGCTTACGCCGTCTTGTCCGCCATAATCCCCAGCGCCGCCTGCGCCGCAGCCAGCCGCGCGACAGGCACCCGGTACGGCGAGCAGCTCACGTAATCCAGCCCGATCTCCTCGCAGAACGCGATGCTCGCCGGATCGCCGCCATGCTCGCCGCAGATGCCCAGCTTCAGGCTGTTCCTCGTGGCGCGGCCACGTTCGGTGGCGATGCGCACGAGCGCGCCCACGCCCTCGATGTCCAGCGACACGAAAGGGTCTTTCGGCAGGATGCCGGCTTCCACGTAATGCGGCAGGAACTTGCCGGCGTCGTCGCGTGACAGGCCGAAGGTGGTCTGCGTCAGGTCGTTCGTTCCGAAGCTGAAGAAATCGGCGACTTCGGCGATCTTGTCGGCGGTGAGTGCGGCGCGCGGCAGCTCGATCATGGTGCCTACAGAGTATTCGATCGTCTTGCCGGCTTTCTCCAGAACCTCCTTGGCCACGCGCTCGACCTGCGCGCGCGTGATCTCCAGTTCGCGCCTGGTGCCGACGAGCGGTATCATGATCTCTGGCACCACCGGCTCACCTGTCTCGTCGGCAATCTGCAAGGCCGCTTCGAAGATGGCGCGCGCCTGCATCTCGTATATTTCCGGGTAGGTTATGCCGAGGCGGCAGCCGCGATGGCCGAGCATGGGGTTGGCTTCGGCCAGCTCTGCCGCCCGCCTGCGCATCTGGTTCACATCCTGGCCCAAAGCATGGGCCAGCTCGGCGATCTCGTCATCGCCATGCGGCAGGAACTCGTGCAGCGGCGGGTCGAGCAACCGGATGGTGACGGGCAGGCCGGCCATGATGCGGAACAGCTCGAGGAAATCCTGCCGCTGGAACGGCAGCAGCTTTTCCAGCGCCACGCGGCGTCCGGCCTCGTCGTTCGCCATGATCATCTGCCGCATTGCGCCTATACGCTCCGGTGCGAAGAACATGTGCTCGGTCCGGCAGAGGCCGATGCCCTCGGCGCCGAACTTGCGGGCGGTCTCCGCGTCCAGCGGCGTCTCCGCGTTGGTGCGTATCCTCAGGCGGCGGGATGCATCGGCCCATTTCATCAATGTCTCAAAATCGCCTGACAGCGTCGGCTCCACGGTCGCCACCTGGCCCACGAATATCTCGCCTGTGGCGCCGTCTATGGTGACTGTCTCGCCGCCGCGTATCGTGCGGCCGCCGGCCGATAGCGTGCGCGCGCCGTAATCCACGCTGACGCCGCCCGCACCTGCCACGCAGGCGCGGCCCATGCCGCGCGCCACCACGGCGGCGTGGCTCGTCATGCCGCCGCGCGTGGTGAGTATCCCGCGCGCTGCGTGCATGCCGTGTATGTCCTCCGGGCTCGTCTCTATGCGCACCAGGATGACAGATTCGCCTTTGGCGGCGCGCATCTCCGCGTCGTCGGCGCTGAACACCACGGCACCCGACGCGGCACCCGGGCTGGCCGGCAGGCCGCGGCCGAACAGCGTGCGCGCGGCTTTCGGATCCAGCGTGGGATGCAGCAACTGGTCCAGCGCCTGCGCGTTCACCCGCATCACCGCTTCCTGCCTGGTGATCAGGTTGGCCTCCGCCATCTCCACCGCGATGCGCAGGCTGGCGGCCGCGGTGCGCTTGCCTGTGCGCGTCTGCAGCATGTATAACTTGTTTTGCTGCACGGTGAATTCGATGTCCTGCATGTCGTGGTAATGGCGCTCCAGCGTCTCGCGCACGCGGCAGAGGTCCGCATACGCGTCGGGAAGCGCGTCTTCCATCGACACCTCGCCGTTCTTTGCAGCACCCTTGGAGAGCGGCTGCGGCGTGCGTATGCCGGCCACCACGTCCTCGCCCTGCGCGTTCACCAGGAACTCGCCGTAGAACATGTTCTCGCCGGTGCTGGGATCGCGCGTGAAACACACGCCCGTCGCGCAATCGGCACCCATGTTGCCGAACACCATCGCCTGCACGTTCACCGCGGTGCCCCAGTTGGCAGGGATGTCGTGCAGGCGGCGATACGTGTTGGCGCGCGGGTTCATCCAGCTGCCGAACACCGCGCCGATCGCGGCCCAGAGCTGGTCGTGCGGCGCCATCGGGAACGGGCGGCCGGTCTCTTCCAGCACGAGTTGCTTGTACTCCTCCACCACGCGCTGCCAGTCGGCCGGCGACAGGCCGGTGTCCTCGATCACGCCTGAATCGAGCTTGGTGGTCTCGATGATCTCCTCGAAACGGTGGTGGTCCACGCCCAGCACAACGCTGCCGAACATCTGGATGAAACGGCGGTAGCTGTCCCACGCGAAACGCGCGTCGCCGCTGGTCTCCGCCAGGCCGAGCACCGTCTCGTCGTTCAGCCCCAAATTCAGCACGGTGTCCATCATGCCGGGCATCGACACGCGCGCGCCGGACCGCACCGAAACCAGCAGCGGCGCTTTCTTGTCGCCGAAGCTGCGGCCGACGGCCTGCTCCACGCGTGTCAGCGCCTCGCGCACCTGCGCATCGAGGTCCGTGGGGTAGTTACGATTGTTTTTATAGAACTCGGTGCACAGTTCGGTGGTGATGGTGAAGCCCGGCGGCACGGGCAGGTCGATGCTTGCCATCTCGGCCAGGTTCGCACCCTTGCCGCCCAGCAGGTTGCGCATGTCCGCGCGGCCTTCGTTATGGCCGGCGCCAAAGCTGTACACCCATTTTGACATCTGTCGTTCTCCTTAAGGCAAGAGCTGGGGGAGACGTGCCGTCCCCCCCCCCAGACCCCCCGTCATTCTGTTCAGGCTTCGATTGTTGAGAAATCCGCCACCTGGTTCAGCAGGGCACGCAAGGCGCCGAGCAGGTGCAGGCGGTTTTTGCGAAGCGCCGGATCCTCGGCATTCACCGTGACCTTGTCGAAGAACGCGTCCAGCGGCTCGCGCAGCTTGGCGAGCGTGCTGGTGGCGGCGCCGTACCTCTCGGACGCCAGCGCCTCCAGCGCACCCTTGCTCTGTTGCAGGGCGGCGTACAGCGCCTGTTCTTCCGCCTGCGCCAGAATGGCAGGTTCCACACGGCCCTCATGCGGGCCGTCGCGCCTGTCCTCGATGCGCAGGATATTGGCGGCGCGCTTGTACGCCGCCAACAGGTTCGTGCCGTCCGCCGTCTTCAGCAACGCGGCGATCGCCTCCGTGCGGGCCAGCGCGCGCACGATGTCGTCGTCGGACGCGGCCGCGAACACCGCCGCCAGAACGTCATGACGCGCGCCCTCCGCCCGCAACTGCACACGCAGCCGCTCGAAGATGAACGCCGTGACATCGCCGGCCACGTCCGGCGCAATCCTGCGCAGAACCTCCAGCAGCCGCAGCCGCAACCCGTTCTCGCGTATGATGCGTATCACGCCCAGGGCCGCGCGGCGAAGCGCGTAAGGATCGCCCGATCCGGTCGGTTTCTGGCCGATGGAGAAAAACGCGCCGAGCTGGTCCAGCTTGTCCGCCAGCGCCACAGCCACGCCGACGGGCTCGCGCGGCACGCCGTCGCCCGCGCCTTTCGGTGCGTAATGGTCGCGCACGGCACCGGCCACGCGCGGGTCCTCGCCGTCATGCGCGGCGTAGTAGCCGCCCATCACGCCTTGCAGCTCAGGAAACTCGCCGACCATGCCGGTGGTCAGGTCCGCCTTGCACAGCAGCGCCGCGCGCTTGGCCAGCGCGCCATCGGCGCCCACCATCGGCGCCAGCACGCCGGCGAGTGTCACGATACGCCGCACGCGCGCGCCCTGGGTGCCGAGTTCCGCCTGGAAGACGATGCCGTCCAGTGCCGCCACGCGGTCCGCCAGCTTCGTACGCCGGTCCAGATCCCAGAAATGCCGTGCGTCGGAGAAGCGCGCGCGCAGCACCCGCTCGTTGCCGGCGATGATGGCGGCGCCGCCATCCGGCGCCTCGATGTTTGCCGCGAACGCGAACCAGGGCGCGGGCTCGCCGGCCGGCGTGCGGGTGGCGAAGTAACGCTGGTTGACGCGCATGGAGACCTGCATGACCTCCTGCGGCAAATCCATGAACGCGTCGTCAATGCGGCCGAGCAGAGGCACCGGCCATTCCACCAGCCCCGCCACTTCGTCCAGCAGGCCGTCATCCGCCACGATGGTCAGGCCCCGCCTGGCGGCCAGACCGGCGAGGCCGTCGCGTATCAGCGCGACACGTTCCGGCGCCGCGGCCATGACGTGGGCGCCACGCAGCTTGGCCTGCCAGTCGGCCAGGCCGGTGACGGCGATCGGCGCCGCGTGTCGCCGGTGGCCTTGGGTCAGGTTCGCGGCGGTCAGCCCGTGGCCGTCATCTTCAGGCGTGGCCAGGGTGAAGCCCACGACCGTGCCATCCAGCAGGCAGACGATGCGGCGCAGCGGGCGTATCCAGGTGAACGCGCTGGTGCCGCCCCAGCGCATGGATTTCGGCCAGGCAAAACGCCGCAGCAATCCTGGCAGGACGTCGGCCACGAGGCCGGCGGCCTGGATGGCGGGCGCGTTCCTGTCGAGAACCCAGAAGCCGCCGTCCTGGCGTAGCGCGTCGCGCGTCGCCTCATGCTTGCGCAGGAAGCCGGCCAGCGCCTGCTCGGGCGCGGTGATGCGCGGGCCGCGTTCCGTGCTGGCGCGCGCGGCGCTCGCCTCGGCAACCGAGGCTGCGAGCGCGAGGCGGCGCGGCCCGTGGAACAGGCGCAGGTCCCGCGGTGCCAGAGCAGCCAGCGCCTCGCAGACCTGTCGGCCGAGCAGCTCCGCCCCGGACGCCTGCAGGCGCGCCGGTATCTCCTCGCTGAACAGCTCCAGAAACAGCTCCGCCAAGCTAGGCAGTCCGCCAGAACAGGCGGGCGCCGGCCCAACCGCCGAATCGCACCGGAAATCTCCCGGCTCTGTTCAGGTGAGACCTGCCTGCCTGCGTCATTCCTGCCCCCGCACGGCCGGCTCGATGTCCGTCCGAGAGAAATCCTCGCCGCTGAACAGCAGCGGCGCACCTGCCGTCTTGGCCAGCGCATACGCAAAGCAATCGCCGAAATCGAGCCGCGCGGAATGCTTGTGCCGCCCGAAATAGCGCCATGCGTTGCGCGCCGCGGATGCCTGCTCCACGGTCACCGGCGTGATCTCGATCCCGGCAGTGCGTATGAACTCGTCCAGGCGCAGGCTCGCCAGGCGGCCGCCGTGCTCTTCGACTATCATCGACAACTCCAGCCAGTTGGCGGCCGACATGCGCGGCGCCGGCGCGTCCACGATCGCCTCAAGCAGGCAATGGGCCAGCTCCTCGTCGAGCAGGATGGACAGCAGAGCGGAGGTGTCCACGATCACGCGGGCCGACCGCTGTCGTCATACAGATAGGCGTGCGAGGCGCCCGCGGCGAGGCGGAGGCTCGCGCGTATCTCGCCGGCCAGGCCAGCGAGGCGGGCGATCCGTGCGGTGCGGTCGCGCAGGCGCTGTTCGCGTTCCAGCCGTTCACGCAAAGCTTCCGTCACGGCTGCGGTCAGGCTCTCGCCCGTCAGGTCAGACAGCTCGGTGGCGAGGCGATACCCGTCCTCGCTCTTGATGTTGAGCTGGTTGGCCATGCGGCAGTAACGCGCCTTTGGTAGAAAGTTCAAGTCGTCTGGTAGAAAGTTTGGCGCATGAGAGGTTTGTCACCTCTGTTCTGCCTGACAGACGCTTGAACCGCTTGCCCGCGCAGCCAGATTTGACCTCTGATACGGCGGCGCCAATTGTGGTAACATGCCGCGTACCCGCCCCTGAAGGATCAAATCATGGCTTACACTCCGGATTCGAGGAGTTTCACCCGCCCCGTCGGCACGGCCGGCGTGGCGTCCGTCGACGAGGGCCTGCGCACCTACATGCTGCGCGTCTATAACTGGATGGCGTCCGGCCTGCTGCTCACCGGCGTGGTGGCCTACGGCGTGGCCAACACCAGCCTGCTCAACCTGTTCTACCACCGCGTGGTCACCGAGTACGGCACACGCGTGGCGCCGACCGGCCTCGGCACGATCTCGATGTTTGCGCCGCTCGGCTTCGTGCTGGCGCTGAGCTTCGGCATCAACCGGATGAGCCGCGGCACCGTGCAGGCGCTCTACTGGGCGTTCTGCGTGGCGATGGGCGCCAGCCTGACGAACATCTTCCTGATCTATGCCGGCGACAGCATAGCGCGGGTGTTCTTCATCACCTCGGCGATGTTCGCCGGCATGTCCATCTACGGCTACACCACGAAGGCCAGCCTCGCGCGCTTCGGCAGCTTTCTGGTCATGGGCCTGTTCGGCATCATCATCGCCGGCCTGGTCAACGTCTTCCTGCACAGCCCCGGCATACAGTTCGCCGTCAGCATCATCGGCGTGCTCGTGTTCACCGGACTGACCGCATACGACACGCAGCGCATTAAGGTCAGCTACGCGCAGTTCGCCTACGCGGACGGGCCGGATGGCGCGGCCAAGCGCAGCGTATATGACGCGCTCAGCCTGTATCTGAACTTCATCAACCTGTTCATGATGCTGCTGCGGCTGACCGGCAACCAGCGCAGCAACTGAGGCCGGGAACGGGTGCTTTGGCACCTCATTCCTCTCCATGTTGCGAAACGTGGCTCAATTCCGGGTGGGGTGCGACTGGCACCCCACCGAAGCCGCAACACCCGAGCGGATGACTCTGTTTACTGACCGTCCAGCAATTCTGCGCTCTTGTGCCGGAATGTGCCGCTTCTGGTGGGGTGCCGCAGCGCACCCCACCGGACGGTTCTAAGCCACCGTCTTGAGGAAGTCCGCGAGCTTGACCGCAGCGGCTGCCTTGTCGATCCGGTCCAGCGCGCCGAGCTCGGCCGCCAGACGGTCCATCGCCGCCTCGTAGATCTGCCGTTCCGAGAAGCTCTGGTCCGGCTGGCCGGCGTTGCGATGCAGGTCGCGCACCACCTCGGCGATCGCCAGCGGGTCGCCCGAGTTGATCTTCGCCTCGTATTCCTGGGCACGGCGAGACCACATGGTACGCTTGATGCGGGCGCGCCCGCGCAGCACCGCCAGCGCCTCGTCGAACATCTTGCGCGTGGCCAGCTTGCGCAGCCCGGCCGTGCGCGCCTTTGCCACCGGCACGCGCAGCGTCATGCGGTTCTCTTCGAACGTTATGTGGATCAGCTCCAGCTTGTGGCCGGCGATCTCCTCGGTGGCGATGCGCTCCACCTTGCCCACGCCGTGCGTCGGGTAGACCACATGGTCACCCTCCTCGAAGATCTCGGCCTTCGCCATCGCCCGCGGCGGCGGCATCACCCGGCCACCTGGAGCTATGGTCTGGCTGCGGCCCATGATGTGATGCCCGGGAGACGAGTCGTTGGCGGCGCGGGCGCGCAAGCCAGGGGCAGGCGCCTCGTCCTCCTCATCGTCCTCCTCCGGTTGTTCCTTCAGCGCCGGCACCCTGTCTGCCAGGGCGATGGCGGCCGCGGCGGCTTCCTCCGCGGCTGACGGTATCGGCTCGAAAGCGGCGGCCGGCTCGGCCAGGCCGGCCACATCCTGCCGAGGGATTTCCTCGGAATCGACAATCGGCGGCGCGGCGGCGGCGATCTTTTTGGCGGCTGCGGGTTTTGTCGGCACTTGACTGAGCAACTCCTGTCTGTCCTGCAAGGCGGCCGGCGCCGTCCCGGCACTCGGGAAGGCGCCGGCACCGCGCTACAGGCGATATGCGGCGGAAAACGAAAGCCGTGCTGCGGCAGCCGGCTCGGCGATTGCGAAACGGCGCAAATCGCTTCCAGAGCAGACACAGTATCACAAATTCAGCGCCGCGTCAGGCAAGAAGTCATCGAAGCGCCGGGCCTGTGGCTGAAGCAGGCTGTAAAGGCGCATACCTCCCGGTTTCTTGATCGAACCGGAAACGTCGTCTCGTTACCTTAAGGTTTTGTTTTCGCCTGAAGACCGAGCGCCCTGCTGCCGCGGAGCCCGCAAAGCCGCGTGTATGCTGAAACCGGTCGCGGCGGCGCGCCGTAAGGCGAATAATCCCTCTTTGCTCGGCATTGCTCCCATGACCCCCCTTATCGCTCTCTCCACTCTCTCGCTTCTCGGCTACCATCTCACCTTCGATGCGGAGATGACCACGCCGCCTGACATGTCGCAGTTCATCAACACCTTCCAGAACGGCGACACGACCCTGTGGAACAACGACGAGGTGGAGAGCTACGCGCCTTACAGCCTGCCGGCCGTCCCCGCCCCGGCCGCCACGCCCTATCTGTTCCAGAACGGCGCGCTGACGCTGAGCGCCACGCCGGTGCCCAACAACGGCCAGCCCTACACGTCGGGCATGCTGGAGACGTCCGGCATCTTCTCCCAGAGCGGCGGCTATTTCGAGATACGCGCGCAGACGCCGGCGGCCGCCGGCTTCTGGCCTGCTTTCTGGCTGCTGCCCACGTCCTACTACCCCGAGATCGACATACTGGAGCAGCCAAACAATTCAGGCACAAACACGCAGTACTGGACCCACACCAGCACGCCCACCGACACGAGCGGCGGCTTCTCGAACACCGGCGTGGACGTGACGCAAGGCTTCCACACCTACGGCTTCCTGTGGACGCCCAGTTCCATACAATATGTGTTCGACGGCACGCCCGTAGGCTGGCCGCACGACCTGCCGCCCGCTTTGGTGGGCCTGCAGATGTACATGATCGCCAACCTCGCGGTCGGCGGCCAGTGGAGCTGGCCCGGCCAACCGCCGGCCGGCGCCGCGTCGACATACACGATCGACTACATACGGGCCTACTCCACCGATCCCGCGGTGCCCGCCGTCAGCCTCGAGCCAATCTCCTCGCCGGACGGCCTGGACACCACGCCCGTGCTGCACCCCCCGGCGCCGCCAGTGCTGTCGGTGCCGCCGCCCGTGGGCGCCGGCACGGACTCGCTCGTCCTCAACATGGCCGAGGATGCCTACCAGGGCGACGCGCAGTTCAGCGTCAGCATCGACGGCAAGCCGTATGGCGGCGTGCTGACCACGCAGGCCAGCCACGCGTCGGGCCAGACGCAGGCGTTCACCATTCGCGGCAATTTCGGCCAGGCCAAGCACCAGGTCTCGGTGAATTTCCTCAACGATTTCTCTGATCCGAATGGCGACAGGAACCTGTTCCTGACGGGCGCCTCGCTGGACGGCAGGCCGCTCGTCGGCGTGTCGCTCAACCTGTACGGCGGTGGCGCGCAAAGCTTCGCAATGCTCGGCAAGCCGGTGCTGCCCGTCATCATCGGCACCGGTCCTGACCTGCTGTCCTTCAGCATCGGCGAGACGCCCTACACGGCCAATGCGCGCTTCACCCTGTCCGTGGACGGCGTGCAGCAAGGCGCCGGCCAGGTAGCCTCCGCGCTGCATGGTTACGGGCAGACGCAAGCCTTCCTGGTCTACGGCGCCTTCGGACCGGCCGCGCACAAGATCACGCTGAACTTCCTCACCGGCGCCGGCGCGGCCGCCACCACCGTGCCTGTGGTGCTCTACGTCGACGCGCTGAGCTATGACGGCGTGGCGGTTCCGAACGCCGCCTGCTCGTTCACCAAGTCCGGGAAATACACCATACAGACGCTGCCCCAGCAGGCCGACACGCTGACGCTGTCGCTGTCCGAAGATGCCTTCCAGGGCGACGCGATCGCACAGATCGGCATCGACGGGCAGAGCCTGGGCCAGGTGAGCGTCACCGCCAGCCGCGCCGCCGCCACGCCGCAGGTCGTCAGCTACAGCGGCAACTGGGGTGGCGCCGCTGCCAGCCACGTGGTGGAGGTCAACTACCTCAACGACGCCTATGGCGGCCCAGGAGCCGACCGCAACCTGCATGTGCAGGCCATCACGTTCGACGGTGCGGCGGTGACCACGCAGCCGCAGCACATCATGCGCAACGGGCCGGTGGATTTCAGTTACGTGGCGCCGGCGTCTGCGCCTGCGGGCTGGGTGTCAGCGAAAGCGGCTGTTCCGGCGCAAGGGAAGTAGTACCTGCTTGGTGACTGGGTGTTCCTAAGCAGGCAAGAAAGGCCTTCTTTTTGAAAAAAAGAAGCAAAAAACTTTTGCTCCCTGTCGGCGGGTGCTGAAGCAGACGCCGACAGGTTGCGAAAGTTTGCCTTACGGCACGCCCGGCTCGGCCGAGAACATAGCCTCCTTGCCGGGCTTGTCCTTCCAGGCATCCGCATCGGCCGGCGCCTGCCCCTTGCGCGTGATGTTCGGCCAGGTCACGGAGAACACCCGGTTGCGCTCCGCCCACGGCGCCGCCTTGTCGTCGCTGTCCGGCACGATCGCCTCGGCCGGGCATTCCGGCTCGCACACGCCGCAATCGATACATTCGTCCGGGTTGATGACGAGCATGTTGTCGCCGACATAGAAGCAGTCCACCGGACATACCTCCACGCAATCCATGTACTTGCACTTGATGCAGTTCTCGGTGACCACATAGGTCATCGGCGTCTCCAGTTACGGCTGTCCAGTTGGTTCACGGCGGTCGGCGCGATATGGCTTGGGCGAAGGCTAGGTGCAAGCGGCGGGCATGTCAGGGTTGGTCTTCCGGCAGCAGGCGATACAGCGTCTGCGCCTCAGGTGCGGAACCCCGGCGTTCCGTCAACCCCAGAACCTCCACCACGCGCACGCCGCGGTAGAGCGGCAGCGTCAGCACGTCGCCGACGCGCACCTTGGCGTGCGCCTTGCCGGTAGGCTGCCGGTTGATTCGCAGCAGGCCGCTGGCGGCCATCTCCGCGCAGGATGCGCGGGTAGAGGCGAAGCGGGCGCACCAGAGCCATTTGTCAAGACGTTGATGGGACATCAGGACGGCAAGCTTGCTTTCTGGCGGCGGCCAACCGGAAAGGTCCGCGACGGCGGGGTCAAAAGTCTGTCGCCTCTCTTCTTCAAAAAGGAGGCGTTCCTTATCTCCGCAGCGCCGCAAGCGCGGCAAACGGCGAGTCCGGCCGGCT
>CAHJWU010000038.1 GCA_903643085.1 Rhodospirillales bacterium | reverse complement strand
GAGGAACGCCGAGGCGGGCGAGGCCGCCGCAGCCAGGCTGCGCGAGGGCGGCGCCGACGTGCGGGCGGTACGCATCGACCTGCTGGACACCGGCAGCATAGACGCGGCCGCAGCCGAGATCGACAGGCAGGACGGCAAGCTCGACGTGCTGATCAACAATGCCGGAATCAACGACCCCGGGGACGGCGCGCCCGGTGTCGCGAAAATGCAGGCGGTGCGCCGCATCTTCGACACCAACTTCTTCGGCACCCTGGCCGTCACCCAGGCGATGCTGCCCCTGCTGCGCAAGTCGGCGGCAGGTCAGGTGATCAACCAGTCGAGCGACCTGGGATCGCTGACCAGGCAGGGCGATCCCGACTGGAAATTCGCCTTCGTCAAACCGCTTGGCTATTCCGCGTCGAAGGCGGCGCTCAACATGCTCACCGTGCATCTGGCCGTAGAGCTGAAGGACGCCGGCATCGTGGTGAACTCGGCCAATCCCGGTGCCACGGCGACCGACCTGAACGGCCATCGCGGCTTTCAGACCGTGGAGCAGGGTGCGGCGATCACCGTGCGGCTGGCGCTGGAATCAAACGGGTTCACCACCGGGGGCTTCTTCGGCCAGCGTCAGGTCGATCCGTGGTGATCAGGTTCTCCGCCGCTTCGCGCGGCGCCCTCCCGCCAGGCCGCACCCAGAGGCAGAAACCCGCATGACACTCTCCGTCGCCGACTTCGTCCTCAACGATCCCAGGGTGCAGGCAGACCCCTACCCGTTCTACCCGTTGCTGCGGGAGGAGGCGCCCGTCCTGAAATCGGAGCTTCTGGGCCAGCCCTGCTACGTGCTCAGCCGCCGCAAGGACATCATGGCCGTCCTGATGGACCCCAAGACCTTTTCGAGCAAGACGGCGCCTGTCGCCAGCCTGCTGTTCGCCGATCCGCCCGAACACGGGCGGTTGCGCAAGATGGTGGCCGACAAGTTCACCCGGCTGGCCGTGGCACCCATGGCGGACGTGGTCGGGCCGGCGGCGGAGAGAATGTTCACCCGCTGCGTCGAAGCGGGGCGGTTCGACGGGATCGATGATTTCGCCAGCCCGCTCACCGTCTACATGATGGGACGGCTTCTCGGCATACCGGTCGAGCAGGTGAACAACATACGCGGGTGGACCCATCGCCTGGCCGAATACGCCATGGCGATACGTCTGGGCCGCACGCCGAGCCCGCAGGCCCAGCAGGCCAGCAACGACATCGCCAGCTTCTTCCTCGGCCTGGTCGAAACTCGCAGCTACGCAGAGGATGCCACCCTGGCGGTGCTCGCCGAACACTTTCGCGCCGGGGAGCTGGACGCCAACCAGTTGGTGCGGTTTGCGACGCTGCTTTTCGGGGCGGGCCACACCACCACGACCAACCTCATCGGCAATTGCCTCTACATGCTGAGCCAGCGCCCGGATGACCTCCGGCGGATGCGCGAGGAGCCGGCCTTCATCGAGACGTTCATCGAGGAGGTGCTGCGGACGCGGCCGTCCTTCCACCGGATCATGCGGATCACCACGCGTGATGTTGACATCGGCGGGGCACAGATCCCCCAGGGGGCCATCGTGCGGCTGCTGCTGGCCTCGGCCAACCGCGATCCGGAGACCTACACAGACGGCGAGGTCTTCGATCCCGACCGGCCGGCGCGCATGCACGCCGCTTTCGGCCAGGGCATCCATTCCTGCCTGGGAAGCTGGCTCGCCCGGCTGGAAGGCCGGACAGCGTTACGTGTGGTCTCCGGCATGGCCGCCGAGATCGCGCGCGTTCCCGATACGGAACCTACGCCGCTGACCGGAGGAACATTCAACGAGTTCGGCTTCGAGCACCTGCCGCTTCAGGTGCGGGCCTTGGCGGATCATGGGAGGGCCACGTCATGAGACAGACAGCCGGCGATGGGCGCAGGGTCAGGCCAGGCCTGGCCTTGCTTGCGGGCGACCGCGGCCGCGCCGTGGTGACACGCTGATGCCGCGGCTGGTGGTCACCACGCAGGCCGGCGTGACGCGCGAAGTCGAGGGCCAGGAAGGCGTATCCGTCATGGAAGTGATACGCGGAGCGGATTTCGACGAGCTCCAGGCGCTGTGCGGCGGTGCCTGCAGCTGCGCCACCTGTCACGTGCACGTGGCGGAGGCGTGGTGGCCCAGGCTGGCGCCGATGAGTGCCGACGAGAACGACCTGCTCGACAGCTCGTCGCACCGCGCCGCCACCTCGCGCCTGTCCTGCCAGATTCCGTTTTCCGCCGCGCTGGACGGCCTGGCGGTGACCATACCGGCCGAGGACTGAGGCGGCACGATGACGCACACATGAAACTTGCTTTTTCGGCAAAACTTGCCTAAACGGCAAGAATGGACGTCGTTCCTCCTTCTCACTCGCTGCGTCAACGCAACAAGGCGGCTACGCGGTCGGCCCTGGCCGAGGCGGCGGTCCAGCTGGCCATGCGCGATGGCCTCGATGCGGTGCGCAACGAGGACATCGCCGCGCTCGCGGGCGTGTCGCCCCGCACGTTCAGCAACTACTTCGCCAACAAGTATGAGGCGCTCACCTTCCGGCACATGGAGCGCATGCGCTACGCGGCGGACGCCCTGCGCGCCCGCCCGGCAGGCGAGCCGCTCTGGGAGGCGATACGCGCTGCGGTCGCAGCACCCTGGGCACAGTCCAGCCAAGGCGTGCAGGCGCCGCCGCCCGCCGCGGTGGCGGAGCTGCGCCTCCTGTTCGGTGCCCGTATGCTCCAGGGCGAGATACTCAAGGAAGCGCTGGATCCCCGCAGCTCTTTCGCCCGGGCGATCGCCGACCGGCTGGAAGTGGACGTGGAGCGTGACCTGTATCCCCGCCTCCTTGCCGCCTGCGTGACCATGGTTACCCAGGTCGCCATCGACGTCTTCCTCCAGTCCGATCCTCCTGTGGCGCAACTGCCGCTGGTGCTGGAGGCGCTGCGCCAGTTGTCCGCCGGCTTTCCGGAGCCGGCCGCCAGCGCTGTGGCTCAACATAATGCATACAGGGAGAACGTAAGATGACCAAGATGATGTCCCAGCTCCTCATCGAACGGGCCAACGGCCTGGCTGCCGAGATCAGGACGCGCGGGGCCGAGATCGACCGCGGCAGCAAGCTGCCCGACGACATCGTGCGCAAGTTCGTCGATCTCGGCCTGGTGTCGGTGCTGGTGCCGCGCCGCTTCGGCGGGGCGGAGCTCGGGTTGCAGACCGCCTGCGACATCGTGCGTATCGTGGCGGCGGCCGACCAGGCTTCTGCCTGGGTGCTGGGCTTCTACATCGGACACAACTGGATACACTGCCAGTTTCCCGAGCAGGGACAGCTCGAGATTTTCGCCAGTGGTTCCTCGCCCTGCTCTGCGGGCGTGCTTGCTCCCACCCTGAAGCTGAAGGCCGTGGAGGGTGGCTATCGGGTCAGCGGCCGCAACGGCTGGAACTCGGGCTCTCCCCACGCGCAGTGGATCATGGGCTCCGGTTTCGTAGAGGGCGACGCGGCGCGCGGGCCGGTCAGCTTCATCGTTCCGGCCAGCCAGGTGAGCCTGGTCGACACCTGGGACGTGCAGGCCATGCGCGCGACCGGCAGTTGGGACGTGGTGTTCGACGACGTCTTCATCCCGACGCACCGCACCGTGGGCAGCGTGGACCTGATGGGCGGCAGCACCCCCGGCTCGGCCCTGCACGAGAACCCGTTCTACGCGCGGCCGCTGATCCTGGTGACGTTCCCCTACTCGCTGGCACCCTTCGTGGGCGCGCTCCGTGGCGCGGCGGACGAGTACGTACGCGGCACCCGGACGCGTATGACCACGAATGACGGCCGGCCCGTCACCGGCAAGCCCACCGCGCACATGCGCGCCGGCCGCGGCGAGGTGCGCGCGCGCATCGCGGAGGGACGGCTGGCCGACATGATACGCCAGGCCGCCGCGCCGGAAAGCCAGACGATGGACGTCACGGGCCGGCTCGCCTTCAAGGCGCTCAGCGCGGACCTCACCGATTTCTGCAAGGACGCGGTCACGGACCTGGTGCTCGGTTCGGGGGCGAGCGCCTTCCGCACCGATTCGATGATGCAGCGCATGTTCCGCAACGTGAACATGATCAGTACGCACGCCTTCTTCGATACGGATGCTTCCCTGGAAGGCTATGGCCGCGTGTTGCTCGGGCTAGAGTCGAACACGCCGGTATGAGGCCGACGCAGCATACGGCAGGTCTTCCGCGCGCCGGCAATCATGGCTGAGTCACCGACGGTCCTGGTCGTGGGTGCCGCCGGCCAGCATGCCGGATTGATCGTTCCGCTTCTGGCGCAGCGCGGCGTCTTCGTACGCGGCCTCGTCCGTAACGAGGAGCGCGGCGCGCAGGCGCTGGCGCACGGAGCGGCCGAGTACGCCATCGGCGACTTGCGTGACATGGCTGGTCTGATGCCGGCTCTGCGGGATGTGAGCGGCGTCTACTACATTGCACCCGTCTATCCGGGCGACGAGTCTGAGCGGATCGGGCGGGCGTTCGTGCAGGCGGCCGCGGAGGCCGGCGTACGCCGGTTCGTGTTCTCCTCCGTGATACACCCGATGATCACGGCCCTGGACAACCACATCCAGAAGATTCCCGTCGAGGAGGCGGTGGTCGATTCCGGCATGGAATTTACCATATTGCGGCCCTGCCACTTCTATCAGAACATCAACCGGGCCTGGCGCACGGTCACCGAGAAGCACGTTTTCGCGGAGCCGTTCTCGGCGGAGCGGCGCCTGTCGTGGGTGGATTACCGCGACGTGGCCGAAATCGGCGCCATCGCTCTGACTGAGGATCGTCTGCGCAACGGGACCTTCGATTGCTGCGCCGATTACGGCTACAGCCGCCACGACGTCGTGCGCATCATGAGCCAGGCTCTCGGCGAAACCGTCGTTGCGGTCGAAAGCGATCCGCAGGAATGGGTGGCCAGGCTGCCGATCCCTGATCCTTACACCAAAGGCGCCCTGAGCCGCATGTACACCTACTACGACCGTCACGGACTCGTCGGCAACCCGACAGTGCTGAAAGCCATACTCGGGCGCGAGCCACGCTCTTTGCACCAGTTTCTCTGCGACCTGATCGCAGGAACACCGACGGTCGCCCATCCCTGGCCCAACGAAGGCAGGCCGGCGGCCAGTACCGGCCCGGGTTGAGCGCGAGACATAAAACCAAGCAGTCCTTTTGAATAAACCAGAAACCGTACGCTTCCCGAATGTGCGGCGTTCAAGGAACGGAAGACGCACCGAAGCGGTCCAGCCTGCGCAGAATCAAAAGTTCTCTGCTTCTGTTTTTCCGGAAAGAACGCCTTTCCAGCTTGCCCAAACGTCAACTTTAAGGCGGGCTGGTATAAGCCATCGTCAGCGCGAGCGCGGCCGGTCTCCTGACCGATGGCGATTGATTTCACCGTGCTGGCAGTTGGCGACGACCGCCGGAGACGGCGTCATGCTCGCCTGCCGGAAAGCCTGAGGCCGAGACCGCACGCAAGCCGTGCAGCGACGATCGTTAAGAGGACAAAGATTATGCAGGAGACAGGCGAACGGCGGTTGGCTTTGTTGGTCGAACTCGAGCGCAAGGTGCTGTGGCTGTCGACCTGGATGATACACAACGCCAATCACCTGCGCGCCAGCAAAGACGGGCTCAAGGTCGGCGGTCATCAGGCTTCCTGCGCGTCGATCGCAAGCATAATGACGGCCTTGTATTTCGACGCGCTTCGCCCGGAAGACCGTATCGCCGTCAAGCCGCATGCAAGCCCGGTGTTCCACGCTATACAGTACCTGCTCGGTAACCAGACGCGCGACAAGTTGCAGCGCTTCCGTGGTTTCGGCGGCGCGCAATCCTATCCTTCCCGTACGAAGGACAGCGACGACGTCGATTTCTCCACCGGATCCGTAGGGCTCGGCGTAGCGCAGACGCTGTTCTCCTCCCTCGTGCAGGATTATCTGCATCTCAAGGGATGGGGCGGCGACCAGCCGAAGGGCAAGATGGTCGCCCTGATCGGCGACGCCGAGATGGACGAGGGAAACATCTTCGAGGCGCTTCTGGAAGGCTGGAAGCACGGCCTGCGCAACACCTGGTGGATCGTGGACTACAACCGCCAGAGCCTGGACGCCGTGCTGCGCGAGGGCCTGTGGTCCAAATTCGAGGCGATATTCCGCAATTTCGGCTGGGATGTGGTGGTGCTGCGGCATGGCCGCCTGCAGCAGCAGGCCTTCCGCGAACCCGGTGGCGAGCGGCTTGCGCGATGGATCGAGGCGTGTCCCAACCAGCTATACTCGGCGCTCACCTTCGGTGGCGGCGCAGCCTGGCGCAAGCGGTTGATGGAGGAACTGGGCGACCAGGGAGACCTCTCCGCGCTCATCGGACGCCGGTCAGACAGCGAACTCGCGGCACTCATGGGCAACCTCGGTGGCCACGACCTTCCAGGACTGCTCGACGCCTTCAGCGAAGCCCGTACCCACGACCGACCCGTCTGCTTCATCTGCTACACCATAAAAGGCTTCGGCCTGCCGCTCGCCGGTCACAAGGACAACCATGCGGGCCTGATGAATCCTGGCCAGATCGAAACGCTACGCGCGTCGCTGGACATCGGCATCGGCCGCGAGTGGGAGAAGTTCGAGGGGTTGCGGATCGCCCAGGCTGAACTGCAGGCGTTCCTCTCCGCCGTGCCGTTCAACGCGCGCGGCGTTCGCCGCTTCGAAGCGCCGGTCATCGCGGTGCCGGAAGCCCTGCCGGTGCCCGACGGGCGCGAGATGTCGACCCAGCACGGCTTCGGGCTGTTGATGCACGGCCTGGCCAAGGGAGAGACGGAACTGGCGCGGCGTATCGTCACCACCTCGCCCGATGTCACCGTCTCCACCAACCTCGGCGGCTGGGTGAACCGGCGCGGCCTGTTTGCCCATGAGGAGCTGGCGGACACGTTCAAGGCCGAACGCATCCCGTCCACCTATCACTGGCACTTTTCGCCGCAGGGCCAGCACATGGAACTCGGCATCGCGGAGATGAACCTGTTCACCATGCTGTCCGCGCTCGGCCTCTCGCACAGCATACACGGCGAGCGCCTGCTGCCGGTCGGCACGCTCTACGACCCCTTCATCGAGCGCGGCCTGGATGCCCTGAACTATGCCTGTTACCAGGACGCCCGTTTCATCGTTGTGGCCACCCCCTCCGGCATCAGCCTGGCCGCGGAGGGCGGCGCGCATCAATCCATCGCCACGCCCCTCATCGGCATGGCCCAGGATGGCCTTACCACCTTCGAGCCCGCTTACGTGGATGAGCTCGCGATCATCCTGCGCTGGGCGTTCGAGCACATACAGCGTCCGGCGGCAGACAAGGACCGTTCGGATGACGCCACCCCCGGCGGCTCTGTCTACCTGCGTCTGTCGACGCGGCCGATCGAGCAACGCCTGCGCCAGCTCAGTGCCCAGGAGACCGAGGCCATCGCCGCGGGCGCCTACTGGGTGCGCCGCCCTGGTCCGAACACCGAAGCGGTGCTCGCCTATACCGGTGCGGTGGCGCCGGAGGCGATCGAGGCCGTAAGCCTGATCGGCGAGGACCGGCGTGATGTCGGTCTCCTGGCGATCACCTCCGCTGACCGGCTCTACGCGGGCTGGCATGCCGCTCAGCAGGCGCGCGAGCGCGGTTCCTCCGCCACCAGCCATGTCGAGCAGCTACTGGCCGCAGTGCCGAATCACTGCGGCCTGGTCACGGTTCTGGACGGGCATCCGGCGACTCTGAGCTGGCTGGGCTCCGTCTATGGGCATCGCACGCGCCCGCTGGGAGTTACACGCTTCGGCCAGACGGGCGATCTCGCCGACCTCTATTGCAACGCGGGCATCGATGCGCAATCGATAGCGGTTGCCGTCGCGGCCGTGGCGCCGGGCAGGCCGGTGCGGCACCTGCGCGCTGTCTGAGGGCAGCGCGCCTTGAGGTTGACTCCTGGGCAAGGAAGCAAGGCCTTCTTTTTTGAAAAAAGAAGCAAAAAACTTTTGATCCCTGCGCCGGCTGAGCGGCCTACCTTTGTCCGGAAGGACACGGACGCCGCAGATGCGGGGGAAACAAAAGTTTTTTGGTCCTTTTTTTCAAAAAAGGACTGCTTGCTTGCTTGTGTCGTTGCCAAGCGGGTGAAGGAAATCGAACCTTCGATCCGGCTCGACGTCAGCGTCGGCTGCGCGCTTACGTCACCAGGAAACCGCCATCCACGTTCAGCGCCGCGCCCGTGGTGTAGGACGCGGCCGGCGAGACAAGATAGAGCACCGCGCCCGCCATCTCGCTTGGCTGCGCCGCACGGCCCAGCGGGATCTTCGCCCGCCAGCCCTCGAACGTGTCGCCCTCCAGCAGCGCGCCGGCGAATTTGGTGTCGGTCAACCCAGGCAGGACCGCGTTCACCCGTATGCCGGCCGGCCCGCACTCGCGTGCGAAGGATTTCGTCATCCCGATCACCGCCGCCTTGGTGATGGAGTAGATGCCCTGCAGCAGCCCGGGGATCACGCCATTCACGCTGGCGATGTTGACGATGGCGCCAGACCCGGCCGGCTTCATCAGCTTCACCGCCGCCGTGCTGGCCAGGAAGTAGCCGCGTATGTTCACGTCCACCGTTTTCTGGAACGCCGCGGGATCGGTGTCCTCCACCGGTCCGTAATACGGGTTGGTGGCCGCATTGTTGACCAGGATGTCCAGCCTCCCGTGCGTGCGCGCGATGGTGGCGAACGCCGCCGCGATCTGCGCCGGCTCGCCGATGTGGCAGGCCAGCGCCTCGGCCTGACCACCCTCGGCGCGTATGGTCTCCGCCACCGCCTCGCAGCCGGGCGCGCGCCTGGCGGCGACGATAACGTGGGCGCCGTGCCGGGCCAGCAGGCGGGCGGTGGCCTCGCCTATGCCGCGGCTGGCGCCGGTCACCAGCGCGATCTTGCCGCTCAGGTCGAACAGGTTGGGTATCGGGGCGGTTTCCGGCATGAAAACGAGAAAGCACTTCTCTTCTGAGAAAAGAAGCGGAAACCTTCGCTCCCGGGGCAGCTGTTTCAGCACGCAGTCGCGTGACGACGCGCCGGGTGACTTGCGCGACAACGTGCCGGACAACTCGCGTGACAAACGCGCCGGACGACCGCCAGAGCACGTTTGCAAGCAGCTCACGCAGCTCTTCTTCTCAAAAAACAGGCCCTGCCGCCCTCCCGATTTGACCTCTGGGGCGATTACCCTAACCTACCACGCAAAACAGATAACGCGCCGCAACGCCGGCCAGCAAAAAGGGTGAGGGAATGGACCATCACGGGTCTGGCACGCTCGACCGTTCAGAGGCCGCGACACGCCACCCCTGGGAGGCGCATTACCCCCCCCACGTGAGCTGGCGCCAGCCGATCGAGCCGATCACGCTTCCGCAGCTGCTGGAGCGCGCGGCGGCCAGATACGGCGACCGGCCTTTGATTGAGTACCGCGACAGGCAGGTGAGCTTCGCCGCGATCGCCGGCCTGATGGACCGCCTGGCCGCCGGCTTCCTCGCCGCCGGCTACGGCCCGGGCAGCACCATCGCGCTCTATCTGCCGAACACGCCCTGGCATACCGTGTGTTTCTTCGCCGCACTCAAGGCCGGCGCCAAGCTCGCCCATCTCAGCCCGCTCGATGCGCCGCGCGAGGTGATGCACAAGATCAGCGACAGCGGCGCCAGCGTCGTCATCGCCACCAACCTGGGGGGCCTGGCCGCGGGCGCCGCCAAGCTGGTGGCCATGGGCGCCGTGCCGCGCCTGCTGGTGGGCGAGGATGCCGCCTGGGGCGGCACCACCGGCGACGGCGTGGCCTATGGCGCCGGCGTGGACGATCTGGCCGCCCTGCTGGACGCGCCGGCACCCGCCGCCTGGCCGGACGTCAGACCCACCGACCTGGCGCTGCTGCAATACACCGGCGGCACCACGGGCCTGCCGAAGGGGGCGATGCTCACGCACGCCAACATGATCGCCGCCACGTTCAGCTACCTGGGCTGGCGCGACACCTCCGAGCCGGCCCCCGGCACCGTGCGGGTGATCGGCGTGCTGCCGATGTTCCACGTCTATGCACTGGGCGTGGTGCTGCTGCTCAACATCGCCGACGGCAACGAAATCCTGCTTCGCCCGCGCTTCGACATGGCCGTCACGCTGGAGGACATCACCAAGAAGCGCGCGACCAGCTTCCCCGCCGTGCCCACGATGATCATCGCCTTGCTGGCGACACCCGGCGTGGAGACCCAGGATTTCAGCTCGCTCGCCATGATGGGCTCAGGCGGCGCGCCGCTGCCCACCGATGTGGCCGAACGCGCCGCGCGCCTGGTGGGTCACGAGCTGCGCACCGGCTGGGGCATGACGGAGACGGCGGCGATCGGCACGCGCATGCCCTCCGGCGTGCCGGCCGGCGTGGGGATGATAGGCGTGCCGCTGCCGAACGTGGAGATGCGCATCGTGGCGCTGGACGACCCGCTTCGGGTGCTGCCGCCTGGCGAGGTGGGCGAGATCGCCATACGCGGGCCGAACGTGACCAGCGGCTACTGGAACCAGCCGGAGACCTCCGCCAGGAGTTTCGCCGGCGGCTTCTTCCTCACCGGCGACATCGGCCACATGAGCCAGGACGGCATGTTCACGCTGGTGGACCGCAAGAAGCGGATGATCATCTCCGGCGGCTTCAACGTGTATCCGGCGATGATCGAGAACAGCATCTACGAGCACCCCGACGTGGAGGAGGTGATCGTGATTGGCGTGCCGGACGAGTATCGCGGCGAGGCGGCCAAGGCGTTCGTCAAGCTGCGGGATGGTGCTGCGCCGCTGGATCTGGATCAGCTGCGCGCGTTCCTGGCCGACAAGGTAGGCCGCCACGAAATGCCAAAGGCGCTGGAACTGCGTGATTCATTGCCGAAAAGCCCTGTTGGAAAGCTGCTGGCCACCCAACTGGAAGACGAAGAGCGCGCCCGCGCGCAGAAATAAGGCAAGCAGTTTTTTTCCGAGAGAAAGAACCAGAACGCCTTTGCTCCGCTGTCGCGGACCCGCCGGACAGAACGGCGACAGCGGAGTCAAAAGTCTTTTGCTTCTTTTTTTCAGAAAAGAAGGCCTTGCTTCCTTTAAGTAATATCAGGAGCCCACCCATGGACCTACGCTTCACCCCAGAAGAAGTCGCCTTCCGCGACCAGATGCGCACGTTCTTCCGCGAGAACATCCCGGCCGACATACGCAACCGCCTGGGCTCCGGCCGGCACGTGAACAAGGAAGAGTGGGTCGAGAGCCAGCGCATCATGAACAGGCACGGCTATGCGGTGCCGCACTGGCCGGTGGAGTACGGCGGCAGAGGGTGGAGCCCGATCCAGCTCTACATCTACAACGAGGAGATGATGAGCGAGAACTGTCCGACGCCGCTGCCCTTCAACACGCACATGGTGGGCCCGGTGATCGCGGCGTTCGGCACCGAGGCGCAGAAGGCGCAGTACCTGCCGCGCATCGCCAACATCGACGATTGGTGGTGCCAGGGTTTCTCCGAGCCGGGCGCCGGGTCGGACCTCGCCAGCCTGAAGACGAAGGCGGTGCGCGAGGGCGAAGAATGGGTGATCAACGGGCAGAAGACCTGGACCACGCTGGGCCAGTGGGCGGACTGGATCTTCGTCCTCGCCCGCACCAACCCAGAGGCGCGCAAGCCGCAGGAAGGCATCAGCTTCATCCTGGTGGACATGAAGACGCCGGGCGTGACGGTGCGGCCGATCCAGCTGATCGACGGCGATTACGAGGTCAACGAGGTCTGGTTCGACGACGTGCGCGTGCCTTACGGCAACCTGGTGGGCACCGAGAACCGCGGCTGGGATTGCGCCAAGTTCCTGCTGGGCAACGAGCGCAGCAACATCGCGCGCATCGGCGCCAGCAAGGCGCGCCTGCGCCGCATACGCGAGATCGCGCGTTCCGTGCCGGCCGGTGACGGCGCGCTGTGGGACAGCGAGGCGTTCCGCCACAAGGTGGCCGCCGTGGAGATCGAGCTGAAGGCGCTGGAGATGACGCAGTTGCGCGTGGTGGCCGCCGAGCGCGACCACGGCAACAAGCCCAACCCGGCGAGCTCCATTCTGAAGATCAAGGGCAGCGAGATACAGCAGGCGACCACCGAACTGGCGCTGCAGATGGCCGGTCCTTTCGCGCTGGCGTATCACGACAGCAACGAGGAGATACCCGAAGGCCGCAACGATTTGCCGGACGGCTTTGGCTGGGCGGACACTGCGGCGCCAGAGTATTTCAACTATCGCAAGGTCTCGATCTATGGCGGGTCGAACGAGATACAGCGCAACATCATTGCCAAGGCGGTGCTTGGTTTCTAGAGCTAGGCAAGCAGTTCTTTTTCGAAAAAAAGAACCAAAAAGCTTTTGCTCCGCTGTCGCGGGCCTCTCCTGAGAGTCCGCGACAGCGCCGCCAGAAGTCTTTTGCTTCTTTTCTTCAGAAAAGAAGGCCTTCCTTCCTTTACTTTGTAGGGCAGACCAATGGACTTCGAGTACAGCGACGAGCAGCGCATGCTGAAAGACAGCATAGACCGCCTCATCGGGCCGGCTTATGACGATCTGGGCAAGCGCAAAGCCACCCAGGCGCAGGGACCAGGCTTCAGCGAGGAGCTGTGGAGCAAGTATGCCGAACTGGGCCTGACCGCGCTACCGTTCAGCGAGGAAGATGGCGGCTTCGGCGGTGGCCCGGTGGAGACGATGGTGGTGATGGAAGCCATCGGCCGTGGCCTGGCACTCGAGCCTTACCTGGCCAGCATCGTGATCGCCGGCAATCTGCTGCGTCTCGGCGGCACGGCCGGGCAGCGCGAAGCGTGCATTCCTAAGATCGCCGACGGCTCGCTGCGCGTGGCGTTCGCGCATGTGGAGCGCCAGGCGCGCTACGACCTGTTCGACGTCGGAACACACGCGAAGAAGACCGACCACGGCTACACGATCGAGGGCGACAAATCCGTAGTGCTGTCCGGCGACAGCGCGCAGAAGCTGATCGTCAGCGCGCGCACGTCCTCCGCAAGCAGGCGGGATCATCACGGTATCACCCTGTTCCTGGTGGATGCGGACGCGCCAGGTATATCCAGGCGGGATTTCCCGACACAGGACGGCCAGCGCGGGGCGGCCATCTCGTTCGCCGGCGTGGACGTGCCGGAGAGCGCCATCGTGGGCACGCTGGACCACGGCGGCGAGCTGATCGCGCACGTGATCGACATCGCCATTGCCGCGGTGTGTTCGGAAGCGGTGGGCGCGATGACGTCATTGCATGCGCTGACGCTGGACTACCTTAAGACGCGCAAGCAGTTCGGCGTGCCGATCGGCAGCTTCCAGGTGCTGCAGCACAAGGCGGTGGACATGTTCACGGCACTCGAGCAGGCGCGCAGCATGACGTATTTCGCGGCCATGATGGCGACGTCCGACGATCCGCGCGAGCGGCGCCGCGCGCTGTCGGCCGCCAAGGTGCAGATCAACAACTCGGCCAAGTTCGTGGGCGAGACGGCGGTGCAGCTGCATGGCGGCATCGGCGTCACGATGGAGTACCGCGCCGGGCACTACTTTAAGCGCCTGACGATGATACAGAGTTTGTTCGGCGACACGGATCATCACATGCGCATCGTGGATCATGCCGGGGGCATGCTGGAGACGGTTTAAGCAAGCAAGGAAGGCCTTCTTTTTTGGAAAAAAGAAGCAAAAAACTTTTATCTCCGTCGGGTGCGCGTCGTTGAAACGCGCGTTTCATCGTTCCCGCGACAGCGGAACAAAAGCTTTTTGCTTCTTTTTCTCGAAAAAGAAGGCCTTTCTTCCTTGTGTCGCTTTGGCAGTGGCGTAATGAGCGAAGACACCTCCGAACCAGGCCCGATAGCCGAGTTCTCCGCCGTTCCCTCGCCGCCGCGCAAATGGGCGCGCCGGGAAAAGCATTCGCGCGTATCGGTCGGCAACTATGCGCTGACGAAAAAAGGTGTCTCACGCTTCGATTGGGCAGACCCTTACCGGATCGCGGTCGACCTGACCTGGCCGGCGTTCCTGAGCGGCCTCGTCGGTATCTACGTCGCCGTGATATCGCTATTCGCCGTGTTGTATTCGCTGCTGCCGGGGTCCGTGGCCAACGCGCGGCCGCACGTGATCTTCGATTATTTTTTCTTCAGCCTGGAGACTCTGGCCACCGTCGGCTACGGCTACATGTATCCCGCGACCACGTTCGGGCATTGCGTGGCGTCGGTGGAAATCCTGACGGGGCTGGCGTTCACCGCGATCCTGACGGGCCTGATCTTCGTGCGCTTCTCCAAGCCGCGCGCCAAGTTCCTGTTTGCCGACAACCCGGTGGTGACGACGCATAACGGCATGCCCACGCTGATGCTGCGCGTCGGCAACGGCCGCGCCACCATACTCGCCGAGGCGCACATCAAGATAAGCGTGCTTGTGTCGGAGACGTCCAAGGAAGGCACCACATTCCGGCGGACGCATGAGCTGGCTCTGGTGCGCAGCTCCATCCCGGTGTTTCCGCTGACCTGGACGGTGATGCACGAGATAGACGACGCCAGTCCGCTGGCCGGGCTGGACGCACAGACCTACCTTGCATCCGACGTAAGGCTGTTCGTCTCCTTCGAGGCGCGCGACCCGACGCTTGCGCTGGTGGTGCATGATCTACAGAGCTACGGGCCGGACGACGTGATGTTTTCCGCGCATTACGTGGACATGATCAGCGTGGATACGGACGGCAACACCTGCGCGGACATGACGAAGATCAGTGAGGTTGTGGCAGACGAAGCGTAGCAAGCAAGGCCTTCTTTTTTGAAAAAAAGAAGCAAAAAACTTTTGCTCCCTGTCGGCGGCTCCTAGGAAAATCCGCGACAGCCGAGATAAAAGTTTTTTGCTTCTTTTCTTCAAAAAAGAAGGCCTTGCTTACTTACGCTGCCGGAAAACTCCCCTCAAAGGCAAAGCTGGCCACCGGATTGCGCCCGTTCGGCTGCTCCATGCCCTTATACTGGTCGCTCAGAATATCCGGATTGCCCCGCTTGCCGATCGCGAGCGCCATTTCCACCCGGTAGCCCGCCGGCACGCCCAGCTCGGCGGCCGCGCGCGGCATGTCCAGCCCGACCATGCCATGCGTATGCCAGCCCATCTTCGTGGCCTGCAGAGACAGGTTGGCCCAGGCGCTGCCGGCGTCGAAGGAGTGGCTGTAGCTCGGCATTTCCTCGCCGCGAGGCGACATCGTCTCCTTGGACACGGCAATCACCAGCACCGCGGCGGTCTTGCACCAGCTCTGGTTGGCGGGCGCCAGCAGACCGAAAAGCCTGTCCCACGCCGGCGTCCCACGATGGGCGTAGATGAAGCGCCAGGGCTGCGAGTTGTAGCTGCTCGGCGCCCAGCGCGCAGCCTCGAAGATGGTGAAAAGGGTTTCCCGGTCCATCGTCTCGTCGGCAAAAGCGCGCGGGGACCAGCGCTGCAGGAACATCTCCTCGATCGGATGGTCGGCGGTCCTGCCTTCGAAACTGGTCATACGTGTTTTCCTTGTCGTCCGGGCCGGCTCGCCGGCGCCTGCTGTGTGATGCGTCAGGCCAGAAAAAGAAAGCAGGCTTTTTTTCAAAAAAGAACCCAGAAAGTTTTCTCTCCTCCGCATCGGCAACAGCCGTGGTCTGCCAGGACAGGCCCAGGCCGTTGCGCAGCGCAGGAGCAACAAATTGTGCCTCTTGTAGGTCTGCGCGCGTTCCCGACGATGGCCGTTGCCGGGACGCGGCGAAGACTTCGTTTGCTTCGAGGACCCTGGTTTGCGAAAAGCCCGGGCCCGCCGCGTCGCATCTCCGTGCGATCGGGCTGCACAAGCTGAGACGGCGGCGGGCTGCGTGCGCATAGCCGTCTCGCTGGCCGGCGACAATGCCCGCCTGACCGTCCTGCGCGCCAGGCCGGGAGCGCACAGGGGAGCGTCTCCGCTGATGGTTGCCGGGCGGTTTGCCCTAGCGCCAGCACCACGGCGGCAAAAATCTCACGCCGTTATAAAAAGACGGCCTGTCTTCCTTCGGTCCAACCCGCCGTCGCGCGTCCTAGACGGCGCACCGGAGCCCGCCATGCCGCCCTCCCATTACGCCCGCCTGAAACTGCGGGCCTCACTGATGGCGAGCGCCAGCGTCCTCGCGGCGGCAAGCGCGCCCGCGGCGGCGTCGCAGTTCCGCTCGATCAACCAGGCGCTCGCGCAGCGCGGCTCCGCCG
>CAHJWU010000037.1 GCA_903643085.1 Rhodospirillales bacterium | reverse complement strand
GATCGCACTCGGCTGGCGGTTGCTGCGCCCCGAAATGTGGGGGGCATGGGTGGCGCTGCCGCTCGGCCTGGCCGACGATCTGATCTCGGGCGCGCCGCTCGACTCACCGTGGGCACTGGCCGAAGCACCGGCGGGCGGCTGGGAAACGCCGGCACCGCCGGCAGCCCTCCCTGCGTCCTGGGCGGAGCCGGATCGGGAGCCGGACTTCACCATGCCCGTACGTCCGCTGCCGGCGCCGGAGCCCGAACCGGAAGCGCGGGTGGTCCCGGCAGTCATGGCGCAGGCACCAGCACGGCCGGCGACGATCGAGCCGCCGCAAGCCGTCCTCTCCTCGCCCGCGCCCGCGCCGCCCGGCGTGCCGGAGATCGTCGAGACCGCGCCGGTATCGGCAGGCGAGGCGGCCGGGCAGCTTGTGGCGGCGTTCCTGGAAGGTGCCGGGCTGTCGCCGGACACGCTGCGCGGCGCCGACACCGAAGCAAGCTTCCGCCAGATCGGCCAGATGGTGCGTGCCGCCGTGGATGGCGTGCGCGACATACTGGCCACGCGGGCTCTGGTGAAGAGCGAGTTCCGCGTGGATCACACCGTGCTGCGGCGAGCCGACAACAACGCGATGAAGTTCGCGCCGGACGCGGAACGTTGCCTGGCGGCTATGGTCGGAGCAGTCCCGCCTGGTTTCCTGCCGGGCCCGGAGGCGATGCGTCAGAGCATGGACGACATAAAGCGTCACGAACTAGCCCTCGTTGCGGCGATAAACACGGTTTTCGCCGATCTCGGGCGGCAGCTGGACCCCGAGCTCATAATGACCAAAGCCAAGCAGGAGACAGGGTTGGGGACGATGCTGCCCTATGCGAAGGAAGTGCGGTGCTGGACTATTTACACGGAGACGCATGCGCTGCTGCAGGACAGCGGCGCTGCAAACACCGGCGGCTCCCTGCTGGCGCCGGTGGCCCAGGCCTATGACCGCCAGCTGCGCAGAGGCTGAGAGTGGCCTTTGAAAACTCGCCTTGGGAGCCATCGGGCGCGCGTTTATGGCACTCCGGTGCTGGCAGGCGCACGCCGGCTGACTCGCCGGGCCAAGTTTTGAAAGGCACCCTCACGTGGTTCTTCCGATGATTAGAAAACGCAACTCGACAGGCCTGCCAGTGCAGCCATCCGCCCGTGCCGGAACCCGCGTTTGCGTCCGCCAGCGCGAGGGCCGAAGGTTATCTGCTTGTGTCCGAGGAGGACGGCCTCTCCTGGCCGTCTTCCTGGCCGCATCGCTGTCCGCCTGCGCCGGCGCGCCCACGACGTTGCATTTGACCCTGCAGGCACAACCCGGTCTCAACCCGGACAACACCGGCCTGCCGAACCCCGTGCAAGCGCGCGTGTTCCTGCTGAAGAACTCCGACGCGTTCAGCAACACCGACTATTTCCAGTTTGCCGACAAGGAAAAAACCGTGCTGGGCGGCGACCTCCTGGCGCAGCGTGACCAGTTCATGCATCCCGGGCAGACTCAGATGCTAACCCTGCCGATACCGAAAGACACCAGGTTCATCGGCGTCTCGGCGTCTTACCGCAACATCGACCAGGCGACGTGGCGGGTGGTGACACCGGTTGTAGGCACCGCCACCATCACGCTGGGCGCAGACGCGCTGCGCGTGCAGAACGCAAAGTGACTGTCCTGGCGTGACGCGTTCGGCAAACCGTGTTGTCTGGACGGAGGGCATGTTTCTCCGGGTGCAGCATTTCCAGCAGGCCGACCGGTGGACGGAGCAGCTCGTCTCCTCCGCCGTGCGCGACATCCAGCCGCATCGCTGGGGAGTGGCCGAGATCGCCGTCGACCGCGACATGCTCAACATAGGCAAGTTCGCGCTTACGTCGGCGCGCGGCACCATGCCGGACGGCACCGCGTTCGCCATACCGGAGGATGCCGATCATCCGCCGCCGCTGGAGCTTGTGGCCGGCGTGCGGGGCGCCACCGTGTTCCTGGCCTTGCCGCTGCGCCAGCAGGGTGCGTCGGAGACCGGTGGCGAGCGGCGCGAGGAAGCGGGCACGCGCTACAGGCGCGCCTCTTACGAAGCGCCGGACGCCAACGCGGGAAGTTTCGCCAACGCGCAGATGGAGGTCGGGCGATCCCGCCTGACCTACCTGCTGTCCGGGCAGCCCACCGCCGGCTATGCACTGCTGCCTGTCGCGGTGATCGTGGAGATGCGCCCTGACTTGTCCGTGGTGCTGGATGAGAAGTTCGTAGCCCCCTGCCTGAACTGCGCGGCACAACCGCTGCTCTCTGGGTTCCTCGCCGAACTGCAAGGCCTGGTCACGCACCGTGCTGAGGCGATCGCCGTGCGCATGGCCGACCCATCGGTGCGCGGCACGGCGGAGATCGCCGATTTCATGCTGCTGCAGAGCATGAACCGCGCCGAGCCGCTGCTGCGCCACCTGCTGGCGGCGGCCGCCACGCTGCATCCGGAGGCGTTCTACCAGCACTGCATCATGCTGGCCGGTGAGCTGTCCACCTACACCGCGCAGAGCAAGCGGGCGACCGTGTTCCCGCCGTACCGGCACGACGCGCTGTACGCCACCTTCGCGCCGGTGTTCGCCGACCTTCGTGCCTCGCTCAGCAGTGTTCTGGAACAGACCGCGGTGATGATACCGTTGGCGGACCGCCGCCACGGCGTGCGCGTGGGCATGATCGCCGACCGCTCCCTGCTGCTCGGCGCCACGTTCGTGCTCAGCGTGCATGCGGACGTGCCGGCAGAGCAGCTGCGCCGCATGTTCCCCAACCAGATGAAGATCGGGCCGGTCGAACAGATCGCCCAGCTCGTCAACATCGCGCTTCCCGGCATCCCGATACGCGCGCTGCCGGTGGTGCCGCGGCAACTGCCCTATCGGTCCGGCGCGGTGTATTTCGAGCTGGAACGCGGCGGCCCGATTTGGAAGCAACTGGCCAGTTCGGGAGCGATCGCGCTGCATCTGGCGGGCAATTTCCCGCAGCTCGAGATGGAACTCTGGGCGATCAAGGATTGAACCATGGCCTATGATCCTGTTGGCGGCGACGACGAACGCACAATCATCAAACCGACGCCGGGCGGGCGGCCGCGACCGTCGGCCGCGCAGGCGGTGCCGCTCGACAGGCCGAGTGCCGCGCCCGCCAACATGCTGGCGTTCGATTTCGCCCAGCTCGCCAACAGCAGCTTCAACGTGGTCGTGGGTGCCGCGGCGCAGCTGCTGAACCTGGGCCGCCGGCTGCGCGGCAGCATCACCAACAGGGATGTGCCCGCCCTGCGCACCCGCGCGGTTGAGGAGATACGCAACTTCGAGCGCATGATCATGGCCGCCGGCGTGCCGCCCGAACAGGCGCGCGCGGCGCATTACGCATTGTGCGCCACGCTGGATGACATCGTGCTCAACACGCCCTGGGGCGCCTACAGCGCCTGGGCCAGCAACAGCCTGGTCAGCACGTTCCACACGGACGTGACGGGCGGCGAGCGGTTCTTCGACCTGCTGACGCATCTGCACAAGGATCCCGGCACCAACCGCGACGTGCTCGCGCTGATGTATCTCTGCCTGTCCATCGGCTTCGAGGGCCGCCTGCGGGTGATGGACCAGGGCGCGCTGGAGCTGAGCCGCATACGCGAGAGCCTGTACCGGACCTTGCGCCAGGTGTATGGCGATTTCGAGCGCGAGCTGTCGCCGCACTGGCGCGGCGTCGAGGCACGCCACCGCCCGTTGCGCTCGACGCTGGCGATCTGGACCATCGTGTCGATCGCCGTCGCCATCCTGACACTGGGATACTTCCTGTTTTCTTACATGCTGAACAGCGGCTCGGACGACACGCTGCGCGCGCTCGCCGAAGCGCCGCCGAACGGAAACGCCACGCTCGCCGTCGCCGCTCCCGCCCCGCTGCCGCGGGTGGCCCCTGCCGCACTGGACACGCTGCGCGCCGGACTGGCACCCGAGATCGCCGCCCACCAGCTCGACGTCATCGAGCGCGGCACGACCTTGATCGTGCGCATACACAACGCCGGCATGTTCGCTTCGGGCAGCGCCACCGTGTCGGACAATTTCAAGCCGGTGATCGCGCGCGTGGGCCACGCCGTTGCAGACCAGAAAGGCCGCGTCCAGGTCGTGGGTTATACCGATTCGCAGCCGATACACAGCCTGCGTTTTCCGTCCAACTGGGAGCTGTCCACCGCGCGCGCGGATGCGGTGGCCAGCCTGCTCGGCGACGGCATCGCGCGCGACCACATGACGGTGGCGGGCCGCGGCCAGGCGGACCCGATCGCCAGCAATGACTCGCCTGCCGGACGCGATGCAAACCGGCGTACCGAGCTGGTCGTCAGCAACGTGGCGACGGCCAGCACGCTGCCTGCCGAGCCGGTGCCGGCCGCGCTGGCGCCGATGCCGCCGCCTGTCACGGTGCCGGAACATCCCCTGGTGCGGCCCAGGATCTCGCCGTGAAGGAGGCAGGCAAGGCCTTCTTTTCTGAAGAAAAGAAGCAAAAGACTTTCATCACCGCGCCTGCATCGAGACCCGTAATCTTCCGTCAGATGCGCGTCCTGGCAGAACCGGCACACCTCTTCATTCAGCCGTCGAAAGTAAAAGTTTTTTGCTTCTTTTTTTCAAAAAAGAAGGCCTTCCTTTCTTCGCCCGAAGGCCACCTCGCATGAACTTCCTGACCAGCTTCCTCACCCTGGCTTCCAGCTACGCGAGGCCGCTCACAACATCGGTGCGCAAGCGCTGGCTGCGCACGCTGATCTGGGCGCTGGCCCTCTGCCTCGTCGTGTTCTTCTATGGCGACTCGATCCGCCTGCGTCACTGGCAGCCGCTGGACAGCGACACCGTGCGCGTCGAGACGTGCGTTGCCATTCTGCTCGCCTGGGCGATCTACAACATCGTCATGGCGGTGCGCGACGGGCAGACGAACAGCAAGCTGATCGCCGCGATGACCAATGCGGACGGCACGCCGAACAAGACCGATCTGTCCGCGCAGGAACTCGAACAGGTGCGTGGCCGCCTGCAGGAAGCCATGCGCCAGATGCGTCGCGTCGTGGGCGGCAAGCGCGGCTACGTCTACCAATTACCCTGGTACATCATGATCGGCCCGCCCGGCTCGGGCAAGACCACGGCGCTGCTGAACTCCGGCCTGAAATTTCCGCTGACGGACACGATGGGACGCGAGCCGCTGCACGGCGTGGGCGGCACGCGCAACTGCGACTGGTGGTTCACCGAAGAGGCGATCCTGCTGGATACGGCAGGACGCTACACGACGCAGGACAGCGATCCGGAGATCGATCGCCAGGGCTGGACAGGCTTCCTCGGCCTGCTCAAGACCTACCGGCCGCTGCAGCCGATAAACGGCGTGATCGTGGCGCTGAGCCTGGAGGACGTCGCCACCCGGAACCCGGCGGAGCGGCTGGCAAACGCGCAGGCGATACGCCAGCGCCTGGCCGAACTCACGCGCGCCTTCGGCAGTCGCTTTCCGATCTACGTGCTGCTGACAAAGGCCGACCTGATGGCCGGCTTCGTGCAGTTCTTCGACGCGTTCAGCCGCACCGACCGCGAGCAGGTCTGGGGCATGACCTTTCCGCTCGATGACGGCAAGTCCGGCACGCAGGCGGCGTCCTCCCGCTTCGATGTCGAGTTCGACCAGTTGCTGACGCGCATGAACGCGATCGTGCTGGAGCGTCTGCAGCAGGAAAGCGACATACAGCGGCGCGGCCTGATCTACGGCTTCCCGCTGCAGGTCGCCACGTTGAAGGAACCGCTGCACGAAATACTCGACGAGATCTTCACCACTTCCAAGTTCGACGAGCGGCCGCTGCTGCGCGGCGTGTACTTCGCCTCCGGCACGCAGCAGGGCGCGCCGATCGACCGGCTCATGCACGCCATGGCCGCCACGTTCGGCATGGAAATGCCGCGCCAGCAGGCGTTCGCCGGCCAGGAGAAGAGCTACTTTCTCACCCGCCTGCTGAACGGCGTGGTGTTCGCCGAAGCCAACGTGGTGACCGCCGACCCGCGCGTCCGCCGCCGCATGGCGCTGACCAGGCAATTGGTGGGTGCGGCGGCCACCGTGCTGGTGCTGGGTCTGCTCGGCACCTGGGCGCTGGCCTACACGCAGAACAAGACGCTGGTGCGTGACGCAGACAGGCACATCGCACAATACAGGCAGACGGTCGCCGGCATCTCCACCCAGAACGTGAGTGATGCGGACTTCCTGCGCATCCTGCCGCCGCTGGACATGCTGCGCGACGGCCCTGCCGCGCTCAGGCACAACGCCGCCGCCGTCTATGTACACGCCGGCATGGACCAGAGTGCGAAGCTGCAATCGCAATATGCCGGCGTGTATGGCCGCGCGCTGAACAGCCTGTTGCTGCCGCGCGTGCTGGTGTTTCTGCAGAACCAGATGCGCAACGGCCGCGAGGACGATTACGACTTCAAGATCTCCGCGCTACGCGTCTATCTCGGCCTCGGCGGCCAGGCGGCGATGGACCGCGACTTCACCCGCAAATGGATGCATGCCGAGTGGGCCGTGCTCTATCCTGGCGACAGCAACGCCGCCAGCCGCAACGACCTCGACCAGCATTTCGCCACGCTGCTCGGCCAGTCTAACCAGCCGGTCGCGCTCGACGCCGCGCTGATAAGCAGCGTTCGCCGCCAGGTGCAGAAGGTGCCGCTTGCCGCACGCGCCTACGCGCTGTTGCGCGATGGCGCGCAAGCCCAGCGCCTGTCCGCCTGGACGGTGGAAGACAAGGCAGGCGCGGTGGTCGACCGCGCGTTCATACGCGTCTCCAACGCGCCGCTGACGCAGGGCATACCGGGCTTCTACACGCGCGACGGCTACCTGACCGTATTCCTCCCCGGGCTGCACGAAGCGGTGGCCGGCGTCGCGCGCGAGCAATGGGCGTATGGCGGCACCGGCAGCGGCGGCGGCGCGCAGGGCGAAAGCGAGGACGCCATCGCCGCCCAGACAGTGGCACTCTACCGCGGCGACTTCATCGCCAGATGGACCGAGCTGCTCAACGACCTCCGCATACGCAAGCTGACCGACCTGCAGCAATCCATCCTGGTGCTGACGGCGCTGTCAGGCCCCGATTCCGTGCTGATGAAGCTGCTGGGTGCCATCGTGCACGACACTGACCTCTCGCCGCCGGCCCCGGACGCCAAGGATGCCGAGGCGCAGAAGCTGAAAGCGCTGATCGCCAGCACGGCGCCCGCGGAGACGACCGAACAGCCTTTCACCGCCCTGCGTGCGGCTATGCAGAGCAGCAACGGAGGCCCGTCGCAGATCGGTGACCTGATGCGCACCATCAACGAACTCTACGAGCAGGTGAGCCGTGCCGGCGGCTCGCCGCAGGGCGTGATGAGCGTCACCCAGACGGAAGGCGGGCTGAACGACGCCAACCAGAAGCTCATCAGCCAGAGCCGCCTGGTGCCGCCGCCGGTGGACGTCTGGCTGTCGGACCTGAGCGCCAGCGTCACCAGCGTCACGTCGGGCACCGCCAGGAGCGTGATCTCGCGCACCTGGAACGCATCCGGCCAGCGCTTCTGCCAGCAGGCCACGCGCGGCCGCTATCCGTTCGCGCACGGCTCGGGGAGCGACATATCGGTCGACGATTTCGCCAAGCTGTTCGGCCCTGGCGGCACGATGGACAGCTTCTTCAGCCAGAACCTGCGCCAGTTCGTCAACACGTCCCGCCGGCCCTGGCGCTGGCAGTACAACAGCGCGGAAGGCGTCAGCTCGGCGTTCCTGGCGCAGTTCGAACATGCCGACGCGATCAGGCAGGCGTTCTTCAGCGGCGGCGGCGCCTCGTTCCACTATGAGATCACGCCGGACCGGCTGGACCCGAACGCGAACGCGATGACCCTGGACATCGGCGGACAGATGCTGCGCTACGCCCACGGCCCGGTGCGCGCCACCACCTTCACGTGGCCGTCAGGCGGCGATAACGGCGCCCGGCTCAGCGTGGAACCCTCAGCACCTGGCGGCGTGCTCGCCGTGCAGGGCGTGTGGGCGCCGTTCCGGCTGCTGGATAACGGCAGCGTCGAGCCGGGCGGCACCGACCGCTTCACCGTGGCGTTCGCGCTGGGGTCGCACAGCCTGTCGCTGCAGGTGAAGTCGGATGCGGTGCTTAATCCGTTCACCCTCCGCGACGTCCGGGCGTTTCGCTGTCCGGGGGCGCTGTGAGGAAGCAAGCGCGGCCTTCCCTGCTAGCAAGCTGCGGGAAGCCGTTGACACCGCCGTTGCGAAGCCGGCGCCGGCCTGCACGGCGTGCTGTTGCAAAGGCGACAGGAACGAGAGTCTCCTGCTTCGTTTTCGCGAGAAAGGCGGCCTCGCTCACGCCCTTCCGCACTAAAAGCTTGCATTCCGCGTTCGCCATGTCCTCCTTGCAGCAGGCGTCACAGGGAATCCCCGTTTGGTCCTTTTTTTCAGAAAAGGCCAGCTTGCTTCCGGACCTGCCCGCATGAGCGGCGTGCAAACCCGCTCCCCTGCCCTGGTGCAGGACCCGCAGCCCGGCTTTTTCGGCAAGCTGCCCGCGCGCGGAGATTTCGTCGGCCGCCGGTTGGATCAGGCGTTCCGCACGGGGTTCGACGAGTGGCTGCAGAAATCCATCGCCACCAGCAAGCGTCAACTGGGCGGCGCCTGGATGCCGGCCTACCTCAACACGCCGATCTGGCGGTTCGTGCTGGGCCCCAACCTTTGCGGCGAGGTCCCCTCGCTTGGCGTGATGATGCCCAGCGTGGACCGGGTCGGGCGCTACTTTCCGCTGGTGGTGGCAGCCCAACTGCCCGGCTGCCTCTCGCCAGGCACCGTGTTCCATAGCGCGCGCGCCTGGTTCGAGTCGGCCGAGCAGCTAATCCTAACCACGCTGGACGATGCGTTCGATTTCGAGGCGTTCGACCGCAACGTGCTGGCCATAGGCGTGCCGAACTACGCGCGCGCGGGCGAGGAGGCGCGCGGCGGCGCCCTGCGGCTGGACCTGCATGAAAAGGGCGACATGTCGCCCACCTATGCGCGCATGCTGGACCAGGTGCTGATGGGCAACAACGTACCGTTCAGCCTGTGGTGGACCCAGGGGTCGGACAGGGTGCGGCCGTCCGTGCTGATGAGCCCCGGCCTGCCGGCGCCGGCCAATTTCGCCGCTTTTCTCGACGGCGAATGGGATGAGTGGGGCTGGGAGCGGCCTGGCGAAGGCGCCGCCATGCTCGAGGACATGCCGATCCTTATGCTGAAGCCCGTGGCGTTTCTGCCGGCGGCCGGGCGCACGCACCCGGGCACGAAGCGGCGCGTCAACGAAGACGCGCTGCTGCTGCGCGGCGATCTGGGCATCTGGGCGGTGGCGGACGGCGTGGGCGGCCATGAAGCTGCGGCGGAGGCCAGCCGCATCGTCGTGGAGCAACTGGAACAGTTGCTGACGCCGCTCAGCTTCGGCGGCGCCGTCGATGACATGCGCGAGGCCCTGCAGGCGGCGAACGCCACGTTGCGGGCGCGCGCGTCCTCGATGTCTGACTCCGCGATCGTGGCCTCCACGGTGGTGGTCCTGCTGGCCTACGGCGGCCATTTCTGCCTGATGTGGTCGGGCGACAGCCGCGGCTACCGCCTGCGCCGCGGCCGCCTGGAGTGCCTGACCACCGATCATGCCCTGACCAAAGGCGGCGTGGTGACCCATGCGGTGGGCGCCGAAGAAAAATTGTTCGTGGAGCACGTGCACGGCAAGCTCGAGCCGGACGATTGCTTCCTGCTGTGCAGCGACGGTCTCATCAAGGCACTGCAGGATGAGGACATTGAGAACCTGCTCGGCACGTCCTTGCCCGGCGGCTCCGTGGACCACGCGGTCGAGGGGCTGATGCAGGAGGCGCTGGTGGCAGGCGCACGCGACAACGTAACAGTGGCTGTCGTCTTCAACCCCGCTTCATGAGCGAAGCGGCGCACGAGGCGGAAGAGCCGGACGAGGTGACGCGCATCCTGCGGGCCGGCGACGCGATCGCACCGTCCGGCGAGGTGCAGGCGATGCAGACGGCGCGGCCGGCCATGGCGGAGGCAGGGCGCCAGACGATGCTCGCGCACCCGGCCTTGCACGAGGACGAGCGGACGACGATCCTGTCCGCGCAGCCCGGCGCCGGACCTGCACGCGAGACCGCAGATGCGGGCGGCCCGGCGCAGCCCGCAGCGCCGCCGTCCCCCGGCCAGGCAACGTACGGCATGTGGCAGGGCATGTGGCAGGCGGGGCCCGTGCACCCGGTGAGCGGCGACACGTTCGACTCCGCCACCCTGTTGGCCCCTTCCCTGCCCGAAGCCGACAGGCTGGCCGGCCAGGAACCCGGGCACCAGGCGGCGGGATTGGCGGAAGGGACGCAGCCTGCCACGCCGGAACCGGGTCCGGACAGAGAGCGCTTCGGCGGCGCCGATTTGGCCCGCGCGGCGGAGCCGGCCGACTTGCATGAGGCGACTACGATCCTGACCAGCGCCGCCGCCGAGGATGACGAGCCGACGACGATACACCGGCACGAGCCTGCTGTTCCGTATCTGAGCGCCGCGGATTACGGGCCGGGCGAGGACAGCCAGCCCTTCCGGGCGCAGGCTTCCACCGGGCAGCCAGCACAGCTTCCGCAGCCCGGGCAAACCGGGCAGATCGAAGGCGACCACGCGGCTGCCTTGCCGCCGGACACCAACGACATGCAGGAGGTGACCACCATCCTGCCCGCGGCCGAGCCGCAGTCCGGCACCCCGGACAGCACCGAAATCCTGCCTGCGGCAGGGCTCGCTAGCCTGCCGGACAGCGCTGATAACACGAATGGTCAGGTATCCGGCCGTACCTGGTTCGACAGGCGGCTGCGCGACTTCAACCACGCCCTGCTGCACACGCAGGCCGGCCAGAGGCGCCCCGCCGCCGAACGCCAGGCGCTGGCCGCCGCGGCGCGGGACATGATCCAGCGCGTGGGCCTGCGCGACCTGGAGCACAAGCCGGCCGACTGGGCGGACACCGTGCTGCAGGCAGACCAGCTCCTGGTCAACACCTACTTCGTCCGCGCGCTGATCGCCCGCGGCGGCGTGGGCGAAATCTACCGCGCCAGGCACCGCGACCTGAAAACCGAGCACGCGATCAAGATCCTGCTGCCACGCTACGCGCTCGACCCGACCGTGCTGAACCTGATGCTGGAGGAAGCGCGACTGCTGCAGCGGGTCCGGCACGAGGCGGTGGTCGGCTGCCAGGGGCTGCTGCGCGACACTGACGGCCGGCCGATGCTGGTCATGGACTACCTGCGCGGCCGCACCCTGTCGGCCAGGCTGCGCTACGGACCCTTGCCGCAAGCCGACCTGATCATCCTGGCCGCGCGGCTGGCCACCGGGCTCAGCGCGCTGCACGCGCAACGGCTGGTGCACCAGGACATCTCGCCCGACAACATCATCCTGGTCGATGACAGTTGCGCCGCCGCCACGATCATCGATTTCGGCCTGGCGCGCAGCCTGGACGCGCCGGAAAACGCGCACCGGAACATAGATTTCGCCGGCAAGTTCTCCTGGTGCTCGCCCGAACAATTGTCCAGCCGCGCCGCGCACGTGGATGCCCGCTCGGATCTCTACAGTCTGGGCCTGGTCCTTGCGGCCGCCGCGCGTGGCACGCGGCTGGACATGGGGAGCGACCTGGCGAGCGCACGCGCGGCGCGACATTCCGTGCCGCCGCTGGCGGGGGTGCAGGAACCGGTCGCCACGTTGTTGCGGCACCTGCTCGCACCTTCCCCGGCAATGCGGCTGCGATCTGCGGAGGAGGTGCCGGACTGGCTGCGGGCGAAGCGGCCCGGGTTTGTGCAGCGGATGTTTGGGCGATAGAAAACCTTTGTTTTTTGCATAAGCAGAACTTGCGTTTCAGGAACTGTTTGGAAACTCCTGCCAGCTGGCTGGAAGATGCCGATACGCGCCAGAAGCGGTGTCCGCATTTGCAAATACCACCAAAGTATCTTTTCGGGCAAGGATCGACAGACCTGAAGCCTGTGATCCGCGGTCTCGAACTCTCGGCGCCTGGCGTGATCCAGAAGCACCCGGACGCTGCGGACGTGGGAACGTAGAAGTTTCTTGGTCCTTTTCACAAAGGACTGCCTGCTTTTGCTTGCCGGCTCAGACAATTATCAAAATGGCGAAAATGAGCAACACATCGCCGGCAAGAACACGTGCCGCCAGAGCAAGATGATCGGTCGCCAGCAGCACGAACGCGACAGCCACGCCCACGGTGCTCAGAGCGAGCAGAAGCAGGCGGAACAACGCAGGCCGCCTGTGGCCTCCCAGTCCGGGATGCGGCATACGTTTCGCCTCGGGCTCGGACATGCCTGCGACCGTCCTGCCCGTCTCTCCCCGCCCCGGGTCGCGGGCGTGTCCGTTAGCGGCGGGGGTGGGCAGATCGGGTGGCGGTGGGTCAGGTGGCGGCATCATACCTGGTGAGCTGTCGGCAGACTGCCGGTTGATTTGACTTGGGCCTACAGGGGCCGGAACATGCCCGCTTTGCTGCACTGCCACCACAGACCGTGGCGTGCATTCATCCGGCCGATGGTTACCAGCGGTGACGAGAGAGGACCCATGATCCCCGCGCTTATGCCCACCTACGCGCGCGAGGACCTGGCCTTCGATCATGGCGAGGGCGCCTGGCTGGTGACTTCGGACGGTCGCCGCTTCCTCGATTTCGGGGCGGGTATCGCCACCAGCTCGCTGGGCCACGCCCACCCGCAGCTTGTGGCAGCTATTGCGACCCAGGCGGGTCGGGTATTGCACGTCTCCAACCTGTACAGGGTGCCCGAGGCGGAACGCCTGGCGCAGCGGCTGGTGAGCGCCACGTTCGCCGACAGCGTGTTCTTCTGCAATTCCGGCGCCGAGGCCAATGAGGGCGCGGTGAAGATGGTGCGCCGCGCGATGGCCAGGACCGGCCGGCCGGAGCGGACCCGCATGATCTGCTTCTCGGGCGCGTTTCACGGCCGCACCCTGGCCATGCTCTCGGCCACCGGCAACCCGAAATACCTGGACGGTTTCGGCACCCCGGTGGACGGCTTTGACCACGTGCCGTTCGGCAACATGAACGCCCTGCGCCACGCCATCACGCCGGAGACCGCGGGCGTCCTGGTGGAGCCGATACAGGGCGAAGGCGGCGTACGCGTGGCGCCGGACGGCTTCCTGGCCGACCTGCGCGCGACATGCGACGAATGGGGCCTGCTGCTGGCGTTCGACGAGGTGCAATGCGGCATGGGGCGCACCGGCCGGCTGTTCGCCTACCAGGTGGCCGGCGTGGAGCCGGACGTGCTCTCCGCCGCGAAAGGCATAGGCGGCGGCTTTCCGATGGGGGCCATCCTGGCGCGCGAGAGCGTGGCGCGGCACCTGACCGCCGGCAGCCACGGCACCACGTTCGGTGGCAACCCGATGGCGGCCGCCGCCGGCAACGCGGTGCTGGACGTGCTGCTCGCCCCCGGCTTCCTGGAGGGCGTGACCGCGCATGGCAGCCGCCTGCGGACAGGACTGCACGCGCTGTCGCGGGATTTCCCGGACGTCTATGTCGGCGTGCGGGGCGTCGGGCTGATGCTCGGGCTGGAATGCGCGTTGCCGAACACCACGGTGCAGAAAGCCTGTATGCAGGCCGGCCTGCTGACTGTGGCGGCGGGTGAGAACGTGCTGCGCCTTGTGCCGCCGCTGGTGTTGACGGACGACGATGTGGCGGAGGGGCTGGCCCGGTTGGGTCAGGCTGCCGCGGGGCTGCGGACTCATCTGGCTGCGGCGCAGTGAAGCAAGGAAGCAAGCAGTCCTTTTTTGCAAAAAAGGACCAAAAAACCTTTGTCCAACGCTGGCACGGGCAAACGCGCCGGTTCTGCGACAACGGGCGTTTGCACGGGCTGTGCGCGACTCTGTGCAGGCGGCCGGACACGACTTTTTTGCTTCTTTTTCTCGGAAAAGAAGGCCCCGCTGGTATTGATGAAGCCTAGACACTTCCTGGAACTCGCCGAGTTCGAAACTGCCGCGCTGCGCGACATGCTCGACCAGGCCACAGCGTTTAAGGGCGGCGCGGCGAATCCGCCGGCGGCCGCAGGCAAGACGCTTGCCCTGCTGTTCGAACGCCCGAGCACGCGAACGCGCGTGAGCTTCGAAGTGGCGATGCGACAGCTGGGCGGGCACTGCATCGTGCTGTCGGACCGCGACATGCAACTCGGCCGCGGCGAGACGGTCGCCGACACGGCGCGTGTGCTCTCGCGCTACGTGGACGCGATCATGTTGCGCACCGACCGCGTGCGAAAGCTGGAGGAATTGGCCGAACACGCCACCGTGCCGGTGATCAACGGGCTGACGGAGGCCAGTCATCCTTGCCAGCTTATGGCAGACATCATGACGTTCGAGGAACATCGCGGCCCGATCGGCGGACAGGTGATCGCCTGGTGCGGCGACGGCAACAACGTGGCGCGCACCTGGGTACAGGCCGCCGTCCGTTTCGGCTTCACGCTGCGCCTGGCCTGCCCGGATGCCTGCACCATCCCGGGCTACCTGCTGGACTGGGCCAGACGCGAGGGCGGCGACGTGAGCGTCACGTCCGACCCCAGGCAGGCGGTGGCAGGCGCGCGCTGCGTGGTCACCGATTGCTGGGTGAGCATGGCCGACGACCCGAAGCGGGATTGCCGGCCGCTCGCGTCGTTTCAGGTGAACGCGGCGCTGATGGCGCTCGCCGCCGAGGATGCCGTGTTCATGCATTGCCTGCCGGCGCATCGCGGCGAGGAGGTCTCGGCAGAGGTGCTGGACGGGCCGCGCTCCCTGGTGTTCGAAGAGGCGGGCAATCGGCTTTGGGCGCAGAAGGCGATCCTTGCCTGGGCGTTGGGATGACAGCAAAGCCACGTCAGGAATGACGCAAAGAAAGCAAGCAGTCCTTTTTTGAAAAAAAGGACCAAGAAACTTTTACCTCCCGCATCTGCGGCGTGCGGGCGCCTCCGGAGAACACAAGGCAGCGTAGCCGCGCAGGGAGCAAAAGTTTTTTGCTTCTTTTTTGCAAAAAAGAAGGCCTTGCTTGCTTGCTTAAAGAGTCACGCCAGAGCGAACTGGTATTACACCGGGCCGAACTCGGCAAGCAGCCGCGTCCTGTCGCCGTCAAGCGCGGGCGCCGGCGTCCGCTGCCCATCGTCGTTCGCCGCGTGCGGCCACACCTTTACAGGGTTGCCGATCATTCGCACTCCGCCGGCTTGCACCACCATGTTGCGCGGCGCCACCTGCGGATGGGCAAGCGCGTCGGCCACGGTGTTGATCGGGCCGGCAGGGACGCCGGCGGTCTCCATCACCTGCAGCCAGTGGTCCGCGCTGTGGCTTGCCAGCACGCCTTCGACAAGCGTTGCCAGTTCAGCCGCCAGCGCGCGCCGTGTCTCGTTGGTTGCGAAGCGCGGGTCCTGCGCCCAGTCCGGCTGGCCGAGCGCCGTGCACAGCTTACGGAACAGCCCGTCATTGCCGGCCGCGATGATGATCGGGCGGTCCTTGGCCTGGAAGATCGCGAACGGCGTGATCGTCGCGTGGCGCCCGCCCATCGGCGCCGGCACGCTCCCTGTCGCCATGTAGCGCATCGCCGGGTTTTCCATGAGCGAGAGCTGGCAATCGAGCATGGAGACATCGACCTTGGTGGCCTCGCCGGTGCGTTCCCGGTGATAGAGCGCGGCGGCGATGCCGAGCGCGGTGTAGATGCCGGCGCCGAGGTCACCGATCGACACGCCGATGCGCGCCGGCGGCGCGCCGGGGTGGCCGGTGACGGACATGATGCCGCCCAGGCCCTGCACGATCATGTCATAGGCAGGCTTCGCGGAGTCCGGGCCGGTGTGGCCGAAGCCGGAGGCGGCGGCGTAGATCAGGCGGGGAAATCGCTCGTGCAGCGCGTCCCAGCCCAGGCCGAGCTTCTCCATCGTGCCGGGGCGGAAGTTCTCGACGATGACGTCCGCGCGCGCGGCCAGGCGGCCGAACACCGCGCGGTCGCCGTCATCCTTCAGGTCGAGCGCGATGGATTCCTTGCCGCGGTTGATCGCCGCGAAATACAGCGACTCGCCGTCCTGGAATGGCCCGTAGGCACGTGAGTCGTCTCCTTGGGGCGGCTCCACCTTGATGACCCTGGCGCCCAGTTCGTGCAGCAGCAGCGTGCAGTACGGCCCGGCAAGGATGCGCGAGAGGTCCAGGATGACCGCGCCCGACAACGGGCCGGCCAGGAGACGAGGATTTGGATCTGACACTTTGTGCTCCCTGCTCTCCGCCTTGCCGGCGCCTTGCTCGTGCAGCCGCCGCAGGGCGGCATCGTGGTCGGTTTTTTCCAGGCAGGACTGCCTGCCCTGCCCTGCTCGTGCGTTACTCGCCGAGACAACGCGCCGAGGCAGCACATGGCACAACCCGCACAGCAACGTTCCTGGCTGGACCGGCTCTGGGCCAGCGCCTTTGCCAGGGTCCCGGCCGGCGAGGCGTCCGGCCCGGCCCGGGCGCAGGCGCTTGCCATGGCCCTGCTCTCCGAACGCGGCGAGGCCTCCGGCGCCGCTCTCGCGCGCGAGCTGACCCTGTG
>CAHJWU010000036.1 GCA_903643085.1 Rhodospirillales bacterium | reverse complement strand
GCGGCCAGCCTGCCGGCCACCGAATTGCTCGGCCCCGACCAGACCATGCTGCCGCCCGAGGCGTTGCGCGCGCGCTTCGCCCAGGCAGGTGCGGACGGCGTCCGGCCCGTGGTCACGAGCTGCGGCACCGGCGTCACCGCCGCCATACTCACGCTCGGCCTGGTGGCCGCCGGCCTGCCCGAAAGCGCCCTGTATGACGGCTCCTGGACCGAGTGGGCCGGCCGGCAGGACACCCCGAAGGAGACGTCATGACAGACAAGCCGCATGGCCTGGCCACGCGCCTGTCCCATGCCGGACGCGCCGGCGCCAAGGTGCACGGCTTCGTCAACCCGGCGCTGCACCGCGGCTCGACCGTGCTCTACGAAAACATGGCGCAGCGCAGCGCGCACATGCGTCGGCGCTTCGATCAGGCGCTGACCTACGGCACGCAAGGCTCGGCCACGCATCACGCGCTGGAAAACGTGATCGCCGAGATCGAGGGCGGCACGCGGTGCCAGATCTTCTCCACCGGTTTGGCCGCCTGCACCACGCCGTTGCTGGGCTGCCTCAGCGCCGGCGAGCATCTCCTGATGCCGGACAGCGTCTACGGCCCGGTCAGGACCTTCTGCGACACCATGCTGAAGCGCCTCGGCGTGACGACCACCTATTACCGCGCGGATTGCACGGCCGGGGAACTGGCGCCGCTGTTTCGCCCCGAGACGCGCGTGCTGTATCTGGAAAGCCCGGGCAGCCACAGTTTCGAGGTGCAGGACGTGCGCGCGCTGGCGGCCTGCGCGCACAGGCTTGGTTGCGTGGTGCTGATGGACAACACCTGGGGCATACACGCCTTCCAGCCGTTCCTCCACGGCGTCGACGTGAGCATCCAGGCGTTGACGAAATACGCGGGCGGGCATTCCGACGTCCTGCTCGGCTCGGCCACCACGAACGCGGAGGCGCATTGGCGCACGCTGCGCGACGCAGCGCTCGTGCTGGGGCAATACGCCTCGCCGGACGATTGCTGGCTGACCTTGCGCGGACTGCGCACCATGGCCGTCCGGCTCGAGCGGCAGATGCAATCCGGGCTGGAGGTGGCGGCGTGGTTCGCCGCACAGCCGGAAGTGGCGCAGGTGCTGCACCCCGCGCTGCCAGGCGCGCCCGGGCACGAGCTGTGGCGGCGTGATTTCACCGGCGCGTGCAGCCTGTTCGGGGTTGTGTTCAAGCCGGGCGTGACGGTCGCCGGCACGCACCGTTTCGTCGACGCGCTGCGTCTGTTCGGCATCGGCGCCTCCTGGGGCGGTTACGAAAGCCTGGCGCTGCCTACGACAGGATTTGTGACGCGCACCGCCTCTCAGCTTGGCGGCGCCATGGTGCGGTTCCACATCGGACTTGAGGATGTGGACGATCTTGTCGCTGACCTGCGCCAGGCTGTCCGCCTGCTGACCGAGGCGACGCCTGAGTGAGCGCTACCTGGCGTGAGCGGCGCCGCGTCATCAATCGCTGGCTGGAAGCGGCGGACAGGCGAGCTCTATCGCAAGCCGTTGCCAGGCCGGCACCCGGCCTCAGAACACGCTGCTAAACACCACGGCGGATTGGCTGCCCGTGGCCGCGGATGGCGCGGCGCCGGCCTGGTGCGTATGCTCGCGACATGCTGCCTTCGCTCCAGTTTGACCAGCGCGGCCTGTTGCCCGCCATCGCCCAGCAACACGACACTGGAGAGGTGCTGATGCTGGCCTGGATGAACCAGGCCGCTCTGGAGGAGACGCTGGCGACCGGCCGCGTCTGCTACTACAGCCGCAGCCGGCGCCGCCTCTGGCGCAAGGGCGAGACCTCCGGACAGACGCAGCGCCTGGTCGAGCTGCGTTACGATTGCGACGCCGACACGCTGCTGCTGCTCGTGGACCAGACAGGCGTCGCCTGCCACACCGGGCGCCGCTCGTGCTTCTACACGGCATGGCGGGACGGCGCCGCGGCGGAGATCGCGGCCCCCACGGCCAACCCGGCCGACCTCTACGGGTAATGGCCGGCCAGACGATCTGGCTGCTGGCCGGCGAGGCGAGCGGTGACGTACTGGGCGCGCGGCTGATGCTGGCGTTGCGCGCGCGCCAGCCCGACCTGGTGTTCCGCGGCGTAGGCGGCCCGCGCATGGAGGCGGCCGGCCTGGCCTCGCTGTTTCCGATGCGCGACCTGGCGGTGATGGGACTGGCGGAGATCCTGCCGCGGCTGCGCGCGCTGAGCCGCCGGCTGGCGCAGGCGCAGGCCGACATCACCGCCGCACGGCCGGACATGGTGGTGACGATCGACAGTCCAGGTTTCGCGCTGCGGCTGCTGGAGCGCATCAGGCCGCTCGGCGTGAAGCGCATCCATTACGTGGGCCCGCAGGTCTGGGCCTGGCGCGAGCACCGGGTGCGCGACTACCCCGGCCTGTGGGACCGCCTGCTGTGCCTGCTGCCGTTCGAGGTGGCATTTTTCGCGCGCCACGGTATCCCCGCCACCTTCGTGGGCCATCCGGTGCTGCAATCCGGCGCGGACCAGGGCGACGCCGCCCGCTTCCGCGCCCGCCACGGCGTGGCGGCGGACACCAAAATCGTCATCCTCATGCCAGGCAGCCGGCAGACCGAGGCGCCGCGCCTGCTGCCGGTGTTCGGCCGCGCGATGGCGCTGCTGCGCCGGAGCGTGCCGGACCTGCTGCCGGTGATCCCGAGCTCGCCGGCGGTGGCCGAGATCGTGGCCGCGCACGCTGCCGCCTGGAAGGTGCGCCCGCTGATCCTGACCGACATCGCGGACAAGCACGACGCCTATGCCGCGGCGGGCGCGGCGCTGACCAAATCGGGCACGTCCACGCTGGAGCTGGCGCTGGCCGGCGTGCCGATGGCGGTGACCTACCGCGTGAACCCGATAACCGCCGCGCTGGCGCGCCGGCTGATACGGGTGCCGCACGTGGCGATGGTGAATCTCCTGGCCGGCCGGTCCGTGGTGCCGGAGCTGCTGCAACAGGATTGCACGCCGGAGAAGCTGGCTGAGACGGTGCGCGTGATGCTGACGGACAGGATGGCAGCCGAGGCACAGCGTGCGGCGTTCGGCGCGGTGATGGAGAGCCTGCGGGCGCCTGCCGGAACGCCGTCGGATGCTGCGGCGGAGGCGGTTCTGGCGCTGCTGAGGGAGTGAAAGCAGTCATTTTATCGAAAGAACCAAGTCTCCGCTCGGTGCGCCTTGGCGAAGCATACCTCCAAACGTTCCCGCGACAGCGGAGCAAAAGTTTCTTGCTTCTTTTTTCAAAAAAGAAGGCCTTGCTTCCTGCCCGCCACGGACGACTTCACCGTAGGAACAGCGAATACAAGCAACCCTGACACGGACGCGACCGTAAGGCGTTCCACAGAGGCCGGATCGGCCCGCGACGCATCAGGAGGCCCCATGAACACCGAAACCGCCTACGTGATCCCGCAGGCGCCGTCCCACCCCGGCCTGCTGATACTCACGGCTTTCCCTATTGCCTGCTTCAGCTGCGCGCTCGGCACGGACGCGCTCTACGCGCTGACGTCGGACATGATGTGGTCCAATTTTTCGGACTGGCTGCTGGCAGCCGGCATGGCGATGGGCGCCATCGCCGCAATCGGCGGCATCATCGACGCGATACGCTTCCGGCGCGCGCGCACCGGCCGGCAGATCGTGCCGCTTGCCATCGGCAGCGTTGTCGTTCTGGCGCTCGCTTTGCTCAACAACCTCGTCCACAGCCGGGACGCGTGGACCTCCGTGGTCCCCACGGGCCTGGCACTCTCCGCCATCACCGTCCTGGCCATCATAATAACCGCCCTGCTCGGCGCCCGGCCACCGCGCCGTGCCGCGCCGCTGCACTATTCCGGAGTTCGCACATGAGAGACGGTTTCAAGGCCCGGCTGACAATCGCCGGCGCCGCAATACTGGCGCTTACCGGCGCCGGCACCGACAATTTCGACATACAGTCGCAGATCGGGCCCAATCCGGTGTTGCCGCCGATCCAGCAATACCTGGTCCCGCCGATGCGCCTGGCGCCCGGCGTGGCCTGGAACGGCGGCGAGATGCCGACGGCGCCGTCCGGCCTGCGCGTGCAGGCCTTCGCGCAGGGGCTGCAGCATCCACGCTCCGTCTACACTTTGCCGAACGGGGACGTGCTCGTCGTCGAGTCCCTCAGCCCGGACCTCCAGCCTGTCAGCCGGCCGAAAAACCTGGTGATGAACTGGATGGAGAAGATTGTCACCTCCAATGGTGCCAGCGCCGGCAGCAACCGCATAACGTTGCTTCGCGACAGCAAGGGCAACGGCCAGCCCGAGCTGCGTACCGTGTTCATCGACCATCTGATGTCGCCGTTCGGCGTGGCGCTGGTCGGCAATGACCTCTATGTGGCCGACACCGACGCGATCCTGAAATTTCCTTACACACCAGGCGCCACGAGCATAACCGCCGCGCCGGTCGTGCTGACACCGCTGCCGGGCGGCCCCATCGACCATCACTGGACCAAGAGCCTGCTGGCCAGCGAGGACGGCAGCAAGCTGTATGTGGGCATAGGTTCGAACAGCAACATCACGGAGAACGGCATCGGCGCCGAACTGGGCCGCGCCGACATCTGGGAGGTGGATCGCGCAACCGGCGCACACCGCATCTTCGCCGACGGTCTGCGCAATCCGAACGGCCTGACCTGGGAGCCGCAGAGCCACGCGCTGTGGTGCGTGGTCAACGAGCGCGACGAACTGGGGCCGGACCTGGTTCCGGACTACATGACGTCCGTCAAGGACGGTGGCTTCTACGGCTGGCCGTACAGCTACTATGGCGCGCACATCGACCCACGTGTGCACCCGCAACGGCCGGACCTGGTGGCGCGCGCGATCGTACCCGATTACGCGCTCAGTTCTCACGTGGCACCTCTCGGCATGGTCTTCGACACCGGCAACAGCCTGCCCGCTCATTACAGTGGCGGTGCGTTCGTGGGCGAGCACGGGAGCTGGGACCGGCCGCAGTTCAACGGCTACAAGGTGGTGTTCGTGCCGTTTGCCAACGGCAAGCCGAGCGGCAAGGCCGAAGACGTGGTCACGGGCTTTCTGGACGGCAAAGGCAATGCCCGTGGCCGGCCGGTCGCCCTGACGCTCGACAGGAACGGCGCGTTGCTGGTCGCCGACGATGTGGGCAACACGGTGTGGCGCGTGTCTGCGGCCTCTCAGAACCAGGCTTCCAGGTAGCAAGCAATACCTTTGCGGAGGAGAGGGCCAGAGGATTTGCACCCTGTCGGATGTCAGCCGGCCTGACATCCGATCTTCCCGCCAAACGGCGTTGGATTTGTCCAGCAGCTCTGTTCTTGTTTCGTTTGCCCAGATTGCCTTTCGGACGTAGAACATTGCGCTTCGAACTCGGTCTCCCACCACATGGGCCGGCTCTGATGTTCTGGGGAGCACATGCTACAATTCGCCGGAGCAGCCACCGCACTGACGTCCGCAGGCCTGTCCGCCTTCCTGAGCGCCACGCATACCCAGGCGCCCGATCTTTGGGCAGTGCTCGCCGTGGAGACGTCCGGCTGCGGGTTCCTGCCTGACAGACGGCCGAAAATCCTCTTCGAGCGGCACCAGTTCCACGCCCTCACCCGCGGCCGTTACGACCGCTCTCATCCTGACATCAGCGCGCCGCACGCCGGCGGCTACGGCCCGGGCGGCGCCAGCCAGTACGACCGGCTGGCCAGGGCGGTGGCGCTGGACAGGGCGAGCGCGCTGAAGAGCACGTCCTGGGGGATCGCCCAGACCATGGGGCTTTGCCATGCCGAGGCGGGCTTCGCGGACGTGGAGACGATGGTCACGGCGATGGCGCGCTCCGAGGACGCCCAATTGCTCGCGATGGCTGCCTATCTCAACGCCACGCACCTTGCCATTCTGCTCTCGCGGAACGACTGGATCGCCTTTGCACAGGGCTATAACGGCCCCGACTATGCCGGACACAACTATAACGGCCTGCTGAGACAGTTCCACGGCAGGTTCAAGGCCGGCCCCCTGCCGAACGTGACGATACGCGCCGTGCAGGTCGGCCTGACCTATCATGGCTATGACACACACGGGATCGACGGCATGGCAGGACCGGATACACAAGCGGCAATCCGCCGGTTCCAGTCCGCGCATGGGCTGCCGGCGAGCGGGCAGGTGGATGCGTTGCTACTGGAGGCGCTTGCCAGGTAGGCACCACCTCTTAGAAAGAACGCAAGAGCTTTTGCTACCGTCCCGTTCGCACCAGTCGCGCATTTCCTGACAGAGGAAGCTGCTGCGGAGTAAAAAACTTCTTCGTTTTTTTTCAAATAGAACTGCCTTCTTCCTCATCGGAGCAGCATTTTGCAAGAGCAAGAAGCCAGAACCGCCCTGGTCGAGATCATGCGCCGCATGCACGCAAGCGGGCTGAACCGCGGTACCAGCGGCAACGCCAGCCTGCGTGTCCGCGGTGGTATGTTGATCACTCCTTCCGGCATCGCGCCCGAGGCGCTGGCGCCTGATAGCATGGTGTTCGTGGCCGATGACGGCAGGCCGGACACGCGAGGCCTGCGCCCTTCCACGGAGTTCCGCATGCATCACCACATCCTCGCGGCACGGCGGGATGCCCAGGCGGTGGTGCATTGCCATTCCCGCCACGCGACGATCCTGGCGTGTTGCGGCCGCCCGATCGAGCCGATCCACTACATGGTGCTGGTAAGCGGTGGTTCGTCAGTGCGTGTGGCGCCGTACGCGACGTTCGGAACGGAGGAACTGGCCCGCGCAGTTGTGGCGACGATGGCCGGCAGCCGCGCATGCCTGATGGCCAATCACGGGCAGATTACGATTGGCGAGACGTGGCAGCAGGCGCTGGCGATTGCCGAGGAGGTGGAGGAGCAGGCAGCGGTGACGTATGGCGCGTTGCTGATAGGCGGGGCCGTGCGGCTGAGCGAGACCGCCTTGCGTGATGCCGAGCATGCATTCGAGAACTATGGCCAGGCACCCCGCCCGCATCAGCGATTGGCATAGATCAAGGCTGATCAACTGCGCCGAAGCAGCATCAGCAACACAACCTTTTTGTTTCCACAAAGAGGTTTTGCTGCCCCGACGTTCCACGGCAGCGCAGATATGCTTTTCGCCCATTTCCAAAGAAGCCTTCCCGCTTCGGCCTGCTTCTACAACGGCGCCTTCGAGCGCCGGTCCGCAACGCGCGCCACCACACTCCTGGAACAAGATGACTGCGGAACGTTTGCCGTTGCCGGCCCGCGGTTCTCCCGCCTCTTGCACCTGACAACCCTGCCGCATACCTGCGCGGACGCAGATGCTCCAAGGAGATCCCATGCCAACCCTGTTCGATCCCATCCAGCTCGGCGCCATACAGGCCTCGAACCGCATCTTGATGGCGCCGCTGACGCGCGGCCGCAGCACGCGCGAACACGTGCCGACTCCGGTGATGGCCGAATACTATGCCCAGCGCGCGTCCGCTGGCCTGATCATCAGCGAGGCGACCGGCATCACCCGGCAGGGCCTCGGCTGGCCATACGCGCCGGGCATCTGGAACCAGGCGCAGGTGGATGCCTGGCGTCCGGTCACCGAGGCGGTACACAAAGCAGGCGGCCGTATCGTCATGCAGTTGTGGCACATGGGGCGGCTGGTACACTCGAGCTTTTTGGGCGGCGAGACCCCTGTCTCGTCGGTGGCCGTGGCGGCGCCCGCCAAGGCCCACACCTACGCCGGCAAGCAGCCCTACGACACGCCGCGTGCGCTGCGCGCCAACGAGATCCCCGCGCTGCTGGAGGATTACCGCGTTGCGGCCCGCAACGCGATGGCAGCCGGGTTTGACGGCGTGCAGGTACACGCCGCCAATGGCTATCTGATCGACCAGTTTCTGCGCGACAACACCAACACGCGCGACGACGCCTATGGCGGCAGCATCGCCAATCGTGTCCGCCTGCTCACCGAGGTGACTCAGGCCGTTTGCGACACCGCTGGCGCGGACCGCACCTCGGTGCGCCTGTCGCCTAACGGGTTCGTGCAGGGTGTGGACGACAGCGACCCGGAGGCGCTGTTCAGCACGGCGGCCGCCGCACTCTGCGGTCTGGGGATCGCCTTCCTCGAAATACGCGAACCGTTCGAGGACAGCACGTTTGTCAAGACCGTGGTTCCGCTGACCGCGCCGTCAATCAAACGCGCGTTCCGTGGCCCGCTGGTGCTCAACTCGGACTATGACGGCAAGAGCGGCCAGGCGATGCTGGATAGCGGAGTGGCGGATGCCATCGCGTTCGGCCGGCCGTTCATCTCCAACCCGGATCTGCCGGCACGCCTGCAGGCGGACAAGCCATTGGCCAAGGACGAGATGGCGACCTGGTACAGCCAGGGGCCGCAAGGTTATACCGACTATTCCGTCGCGGCCTGAGGCGCACGCGTGAGCCTTGTCGGGAGATTGCGCGAGGCCAGTCCGGCCTGAAACGGCCGCGCGTTGGCGGCTTCGGCGCCCCGGTCAGGGGCGCCGCTGGCGCCGGCTACCTCTACGTTGTTGGTGATACCGCGAGGTGACAACGCCTTCCTACTCCATCGTCACCGACCCGGACCCGCTGACGTCCTTTGTCAACCGCCCGTTCACCTTGCTGAAATGCACCGAACCCGCCCCTGACAGATCAACATGCGCGTCATCCACTTCGGCGCCGATCTGCATGAGGCCGGCGCCGCTGGCTTCCAGACTGGCGCGGCCGATACGGCCGGCAGTGACGGCGATGCGGCCGGCGCCGCTGAGGTCGACGCTGAAGGTGGGCATCGCCGCCTGATCGATCGTGATGCCGCCATGGCCGGAAAGTTCTATTTGGGCGGGGCCGTCGGCGCCGGCCACGTGGAGGTTGCCGTTGCCGCTGATGTCGGCTTGCAAGGACGTGACCGAACCGTCAGTGACGTCGACGGCGCCGGACAGGTCCAGCGACAGCGCGCCGCCAATCGCACCTATCGTGTAGTGGCTGAACCCGGACTCATCGATGGTCAGCGGATAGGCGGCCGGCACGCGTACGGATAGGACGAGCGTCGGCTGGCTATAGCTCGCCCGCCAGCAACTGCCCGGACGAGTGTGGATGCGCGCCGTGCCACGGCTTTCCAGCAGGAGGTGATCGATCTCTTCCCGGTGCTCGGCGGCGGCCTCTACGATGGCCTGGCCGTGCAGCGTGTTGTCAGGCTTGACCTCCACGCGTATGGCGCAAGGGCTCTCTATCGAAAGGCCGGAACCGTCGAGCGTGGCGGACAGCGTGGCAGAGTGGGCAGTGCCGATTGCGGCCGTGAAAAGGCCCGCGGCGAGAGCGTGGCGGATGGGCATGGTGGCCTCCTTGGCTGTGCGCTTCGGAGTGCAGGCGGCGTGCCAGATGTGAAAGCGTTGATCGGGCTATGTTTTACACCGAGCGGGGGAAAATGAGGCGACGGTTTTTGCCGGGATTTGGCGCAGTTCGCCACATCACCAAGGAAGATAGAAAGGCCTTCTTTTTTGAAAAAAAGAAGCGAAAAACTTTTGCTCCTCGCATTTGCCGCTGCCTTGGCCTTTCCGGAAAGTTTGCTGTGCATGGAAAGGATTGCTTGCTTTCTGCATGTCAGCACCTGGAGCGCAGGGCAGATTGCGTTACGGCCGCCCGGTCGCCTAGCTTGCGCATCCGCTCGGGCGGGCCGCCTCGCTGCAGGTCTCGTCTGGCAAGCACCGCCGGCAGGCCGGCCGCGACCCAGGCGCGGCCGCAGGCTTGTGGCGGCCCCAACCTTACCAGGCCGGCTTGGCCGAGCTGGCTGAGCACCGGCTGAAGCGCCGCAGGCGGCACGCCGGCCACGATAGCGTCGGCGGAAAGGCCGTTCTGCGCCAATACATCCTGCGGCAACAGGCAGCGACCGCCAGCAGCCAGGGCGCCCAGGTTGCGCAACTGGCCGGCGATGCCGTAACCGGCGCCAAGGTCTCGCATCCTGCCAAGCATGCGCGGCGGTGCGCCGAGGGCCTGGGCGGCCGCCACGGCGAGCGAGCCTGCGCCGCGGTCCAGCCAGGCGAACCAGGCTGCGAGGGTGGGAAACTCCGCCTCCGCTTCGGTCTCGCGCGCCTCCACCATGGCAAGCAGGGTCTCGGCCTGAAGCGCGCCGGACGCCAAGGCGATGTGCAGCGGGGTGGCAACCTCGTGGGCGCGGCGGGCGCCCTCCAATACCTCGCGCCACCATTGCAGGCGTATGAGTGCCAGGCCGGGTTCTCGCGTCACCTCGCAGGCGCGGGCGAGTTCGTGGTTGAAGGCGATAAGTGTAAACAGCGCCTCCCGTCGCGCCGCCGGCGCGAACAGGGCGCAGAGGTAACGGTCCGGGTCGTGTCGGCGGACCAACGGGCCAAGCGAGGTGCCTGTATCGGCGGCATCGCTGATCATACGCTTAACGCGCGTTTCATGGAACAATAGCCCTGTTGCGCGTTGTGGCTGCAGGCCGGCGCCTGGCGCGCAACGCGGCTTGCCCGATTGCGCGCGCTGCGCGCCCTTCCCTCAGCAGACGGAGAACGCCCATGGCTTTCGAACTCCCCCCGCTTCCCTTCGAGACGAACGCGCTGGCCGGCGCCGGCATGTGCCAGGAGACGCTGGAGCTGCACCATGACAAGCACCACCAAGCCTACGTGACGGCGCTGAACGGCTTTGTCGAGAAGGACCCCTCGCTGCAGGGCAAGAGCCTCGACGAAATCGTGACAATGACTGCGCAGACGCCCGGCCCTGTATTTAACAACGCTGGGCAGCACTGGAACCACATCCTGTTCTGGCAGAATCTGTCGCCCAAGGGCGGGCAGATGCCAGGCAAGCTCGCCGCCAAGATCGACAGCGATCTGGGCGGCGCGGACAAGTTCAAGGAGGCGTTCAAGGCGGCGGCGATCGGGCAGTTCGGCTCCGGCTGGGCGTGGCTGGTGATCGGCAACGATGGCAAGCTGGCGGTGACCAAGACGCCGAACGGCTCCAACCCGCTGGCGACCGGCGAAGGCAAGGTTCTGCTCGGCCTGGATGTGTGGGAGCACAGCTACTACCTGGATTTCCGCAATCGCCGGGCGGACTACATCACCAACTACCTCGACAAGCTGGCCAATTACGAGTTCGCCGAGGCACAGCTTCAAGCGGCCTGATCTACCTGGTAATGCGGCTTTCATGCGGTGCGTATATGCTCCGCATACCTTCGATCGGACATGCCATGACAGCTCGTATACCCGCAGTGTTTGCCTTGCCGGTGATGTTCGCGGAGCTTGCGATGGCGTCCTGGGAGACTGTCTGGCATCGCACGGCGCTCATGGCGACCGGCGCCTGCACCCAGGCGGAGTACGAGCAGATGGTGCACGAGAAGATGTATGCGGTGCAGCAGGCCAGCATGGCTTTCATGACGGGGCAGGATACGGAGACTGTTTTGCGGCCGTTTCACAAAAAGGCGGTGGCCAACGCGCGGCGGCTGCGCGGGTGAGTAAGCAGTTCCTGCTTTGACGAAGAGAAGCGGAAACTTTGTCTTCTTTCGGCGGCGCAAAGAGAGCGCACGTGACAGCGGGACGGAAGTTTTTGCTTCTCTCTTTCAACAAGAAAGTCCTTGCCTCACTTGGCGTCATTGGCCGCGACCGGCGGCGTGGCGGTAAGCACCGTCGATATCGTATCCCGCGCTACGACCACCCGCACATTCGGCGCAATCTCGACCTCGACTTCGTTTGCGCCGTCACGCACCTTCTGCACGACACCCAATATGCCACCGCCCGTCAGCACGCGATCACCGCGCCTGATGGCCGCCAGCTTCGCCTTCAGCGCTTTCTGCTGCTGCTGCTGCGGCCGGATCATCAGGAAGTAGAACACCACGAAGATCATCACGTACGGCAGAAACTGCAGGACCTGCGCGCTGGCGAGACCGCCGCCGCCGGCGGCATCCTGGGCGTAAGCTGACGAAATCAAGGACGGCATCGTAGGGGTGATCCTGACGGGAGAGGTGGCGCGCGGCCGTTACTGACGAAATTGGGCGCTTGCGGCAGATGGCCAGGTTGCGGCTGGCTGCGCCGCAACATAGTTTCCGGCCCACCTCCGTCAAGCATCGGCGCTTTCCCGCATCATGGACTTACTGTTGCCTCTCGTCAGACGCATCGCCGAAGCGCTGGAGCGGCTGGCGCCGCGGGTTCCCGCCCGACTGACGCTGGAGGGGGCTGACGCCTTCGTGTGGCAGCCCGCTCCACAGGGATCGGGTGGGTTGCTGCTGCCCGTATCGCGTGTGGCGCATGTCGAGATCCGCCTGTTGCAGGGCATCGACCGCGCACGCGACATCCTGCTGACCAACACGCTGCGTTTCGCCGCCGGCCGGCCGGCCAACAACGCCATGCTCTGGGGTGCGCGCGGGATGGGCAAGTCCAGCTTGGTGAAGGCGGTGCACGCGGAGGCGCTGGCGCGCGCGCCAGGCAGCCTGGCCCTGATCGAGATACATCGCGAGGACATCGCAAGCCTGCCCGGGCTGCTGGACGGGCTGCGCCAGCAGGACAGGCGTGTGCTGGTGTTCTGCGACGACCTGTCCTTCGAACACGAGGACGCGGACTACAAGGCGCTGAAATCCGTGCTCGACGGCGGCATAGAGGGACGGCCGGAGAACGTGCTATTCTACGCCACGAGTAACCGGCGTCACCTCATGCCGCGCGACATGATCGAGAACGAGGCGGCGACGGCGATCTCGCCTGGCGAGACGGTTGAGGAGAAGGTTTCGTTATCCGACCGCTTCGGGCTTTGGCTGGGGTTTCACGCGTGCGACCAGGCGACGTATCTGGCCATGGTTGCGGCCTACGCGGCTGATCTGAGGCTGACCGCCGATCCGGCCGAAGCGTTGGCCTGGGCAACGGGGCGTGGGTCGCGGTCGGGACGGGTGGCTTGGCAGTTTATCCAGGAAATGGCTGGGCGGCAAGATACGTGAGGGAACAAGGTTCTCTTGTTTGCAATGACGCAGCGGCATTCGGTTGCGCTGTCGCGGCCTCCGCCCAATGCGCGACGATCCCGTAGGGTGGATAACGGCATACAAACAGCATCAGGACCAAAAGTCTTTCTGCCTTGTTTTCAAAAACAACGCCTAGTTCACTCACCTGTCCGGCTGCATCGTCCGCAAGTTCGCCGCGGTCAGGCTGGCAAGGAAGCTACGGGCGCCGGCGGACTCCATCTCCACAGTCGCGCGCGGCACCAGCTCGCGGGTCAGCCGCGGGCTTGCCGCTTCGGTCAGCGCCCAGGCCGCGCCGAAATACGGCAAGGCCAGCCAGCCCTCCAGCTGGGAGCGTGGCAACGCAACCTGCTGGACAAGATTGTCCAAATGCTGGCCCCGCTCATCGGGCGTGCTCCAGGCGGCGCGCATCAGGCGGCGCGCGACCAGGCGGCGTATGCGGTTGCTGGCCGGCTCCAGGGCGCTGTCCAGCGTGGCGTCCTGGCATTGCAGGCGCCGACGGATGGTATCGGCCATGCCGCCGGCGGCACGGCCGGTGGTGCGGCCAGAGACGCTGACGGCAATGTCCAGGTCGTGGCGGATGCGCGCGTCGATCCGGCGTAGCGCGTCTACCAGGGCGCGGTCCTCGCCGGACCGTACGGCCGGCACGCCGCCTGCGGCGAGGAAGGTGTCACGCCGGACGGCTATGCTGGCGCCGGACTCCTCGGTGTGGCGCGGCCAGGGATCGGACGGATCCGGGTCCAGCATGCAGGCGATACGGTCGAGTTGCGTCGTGTAGTGTACCTCCAGCTCGTCGTCCTCGTGGAGATATTTGGGTATCTGCAAGGCGTCCAAGGGGTCGATGACGGCGCGGCCGCACACGACGTCCGCTCCAAGCCGAAACGCTTCGAGGTTCGTCGCCAGCCAGTCGGGGGCGACGCAGCCGTCGGCGTCGGTTGTCATGACGATACCGCCGGGGTCGGTGAGCATAGCGGCTTTCGACATCGCCAGGCGGCGGGCGTGGCCGGCATTGGCCTGGGCGGGGCCGAAGGTATGCTCGAGGACGTGAAGGCCGCACGGGAGCGTGGGGCGCAGCGCGCGGGCGATGTCCGCCGTGCCGTCCGTGCTGTTGTTGACCAGGAGCAGGATGTCCGCCTTCGCCATGCCATCCTGGAGGGCGAGCGCACGAAGGCAGTCGCCGATCAGGCTGGCCTCATCTTTGACGGGGATGGCGACGACGATGTGCGGCATGGTCGGACCCTGGCTGGTTCACCCTCGGTAACCGGAGAGGCATTTCGGGGTTGCAATCAACCTGTTGCGAGGGAGGTGGTCTGCGCGGTCAGGTATTCGTGATGCTGGATCACCTCGCGCACGACGAAGGCGAGGAATTTCTCGGCGAATTCAGGGTCCAGGCGGGCAGACACGGCCAAAGCGCGCAGGCGGGCGACCTGCTGGGCCTCGCGTGCCAGGTCCGAGGCGGGCAGGCCCAGGCGAGCCTTCAGGCGGCCGACCTGCTGGGTGCATTTGAAGCGCTCGGCGAGCAGGTGGATGAGGGCTGCGTCTATGTTGTCTATGCTGGCGCGCAGGGTGAGGAGTTCTTCGGGAGGCATGACGGGGTCCGGGAACGAGGGTCAGGCAAGAAAGGCCTTCTTTTTTGAAAAAAGAAGCAAAAAACTTTCGCTTCCTGTCGGCGAACGTTGCAGCACGCGACGGCGGGGCTGGCTGCCTACTCCTTGCCTTTCTCGCGCATGATACGCGCCTTGTCGCGTTGCCAGTCGCGATCCGCGATGGCGTGGCGCTTGTCGGCCTTGTTGCGGCCCTGGCCTACGCCGAGCACGACCTTGGCGATGCCTTTGTCGTTGAAATGAATGTCCAGCGGGACGAGGGTGAAGCCGTTTCTGGTTGTCTCCGCTATGAGTTTACCGATCTGCTTCTTGTGCAGCAGCAGTTTGCGCGGCGCGCGGGGTTCGAAGCGGGAGAGCACGCCGGCCTGGTATTCGGGGATGTGGCAGCCAAAAAGATAGAGCTCGCCATCGCGTTCGCCGGCCCAGGCTTCGGTGATCGTGGCGCGGCCGTGGCGCAGGGATTTCACCTCGGGGCCGCGCAGGACTATGCCGGCTTCTACGGTCTCCTTGATGGTGTAGTCGAAGCGGGCCTTGCGGTTCTGGGCGGCCAGGCCGTGGGTTATCAGGCCTGATCTGGTTTTCTTTTCGGCCACTGCGGGTTGGGTCTTTCCAGGGAAAAAGGCCTTCTTTTTTGAAAAGAAGCAAAAAACTTTTGTTCCTGGCGCTGCTGCGGCGCCTCGTTCTGTCAGGCTGCATCCGGCTGTTGCAAATGGGGGAAGTAAAAGTTTTTTGGTCCTTTTTTTCAAAAAAGGACTGCTTGCTTCCTTTCTACCCGTTCAGCACCCGCGCCTCAATCATCGCGTTGCGCACGCGCGTGCGTGCCGCGTCAGAGATGGGCGCCAGCGGCAGGCGGGTGTGTTCGTGGGTGTGGCCGAGCAGGGAGGCGGCGTATTTCACCGGGCCCGGGTTGCTTTCGCAGAACAGGGAATCGTGCAGCGGCAGGAGGCTGTCCTGCAGGGCCACGGCGTCGGCGACGCGGCCTTCGGACCAGGCGAGGTGGATGTCCGCGCAGTGGCGGGGGGCGATGTTGGCGGTGACGGAGATGCAGCCGTGGCCCCCGGCGGCGAGGAAGGGCAGGACGGTGTGGTCCTCGCCGGAGAGCTGGATGAAGGCGGGGCCGCAGGCGCGGCGGGTGTGCAGGGGGCGGGCGAGGTTGGCGGTGGCGTCTTTGACGCCGACGATGTTGGGGTGGCGGGCGAGGCGGGCCATGGTCTCGACGGTCATGTCGATAACGCTCCGCGAGGGGATGTTGTAGATGATGAGCGGCAGGTCCGCGGCATCCGCGATGGCGGTGTAGTGCAGGAAGAGGCCTTCCTGGCTGGGTTTGTTGTAGTACGGCGTGACGACCATGATGGCGTCCGCACCCGCGGCGCGGGCGTGCTGGGCCAGCGAGATGGCTTCGGCGGTGCTGTTCGAGCCGGCGCCGGCGATGACGGGTATGCGGCCGCCGGCGGCGTGTACGGCGATCTCGATGGCGCGCTGGTGTTCGGCGTGGGTGAGAGTGGGGCTCTCGCCGGTGGTGCCGACGGGGACGACGCCCTGGGTGCCCTGGGCGACCTGCCACTCGACGAAGGCACCGTAGGCGTCCTCGTCAAGGGTGCCGTCGGCGCGCATCGGGGTGATGAGGGCGACGATCGACCCCTTGAACATGCTGGACTCCAGGTGAGGCGGAGGGCCTACCTAAGCAGTTTGCGCCGGCCGGTCCATCCGGTGCGCCGCCGGTCCTGCGCACGCACGCTGGCGCATGACGGGGGGCGTGTCTCGTGGTTCTGTTTCGAAAACGACTGCTTGCTTTCTCACTTGCGCACCGGGCAATACGCGGATGCTCCGTTTCTGCCTGATGCTTCTCTGCGCCATGCCTGCCGCGGCGCAGACGCCTGTCCTGCTGGCGCTGCGGGCGAATGATTGGCCGCTGGCGACGAGCCTGGCTGCGGCTGATCCTGATCCCCTGGCCGGTACGCTCGTGGATTTCATCCGGCTGCTCAATCCTGGGCAAGCGAGCGCGCGCGAGCTGGCTGCGTTCCTGGCGGGACACCCTGGATGGCCGGACCGGGCGACGCTGGAGAAGCGTTATGGCGAGGCGCTGGTGCTGGAGACGGATGACCGGGTGGCGGCGGGGCTGTGCCAGGCGCGGCCGCCGGTGGCGGCCCCTGCCCTGCTACGCTGCGCGGACGCGATGGCTGGCGATGCGAAAGCGGGCGATGCAAAGGCGGGCGCGAAGATGGCGCGGGCGGCCTGGGTGGCGGGGTTGAGCGGGACGGTCGACGAGGCGGCGTTGCTGGGCCGGTGGTCCGCGGCGCTGGGGCAGGCTGACGAGGCGGCCCGGTTCGATGGGTTGCTGGGCAGCGACGTGGGTGCCGCGCGGCGCGAGCTGGGGCGGCTGGAGG
>CAHJWU010000035.1 GCA_903643085.1 Rhodospirillales bacterium | reverse complement strand
CGCTCGCGGGACGGCGGTGGCAGGTGTTCGCGCCGGAACGCGGCCTCGGCCGCGTCCACGCCGGCGCGTGCGGCGCCCAGCATCTCGCCCACCTTCGCGCGCACCATCAGGTCGTCCGCGCGCAACTGGTTTTCCGCGCGATAGAAATTGTAGCCCCAGCCGTTGAACAGGGTGATGACGAGCTTCTCGTCCGCGTAGGCATCGTAGAAGGCGGCCATTTACTCCTTCTCACCACGCATCAGCGCCATCTGCGGGTTGCCCACGAAGAACGGCATGCCGGCGGCGGCGTTCGGCGCGGAGGCCAGGCCGCGTTCCGCCATGCGCAGCGCCAGGTAATAGCGCACCGCCTCGATGGGCGAGAGGCCGATCGCCTGCAGCGAGATCAGCTCGCGCATGCGCTCGTCCTTCGGCAGGATCAGGATTTTCAGGTCGTTCAGCATGATGCCGAACACGCGCAGGAAATCCGTCAGATGCTGCTTCACGCCCTCGCGCAGTTCGTTGATGTGCTCGTTGATGTTCTCAAGCTTGGTCACCTGGATCACCTGGTTGATCGCCTGCTCGATGGCGGGGCCGGCGTAGTCGGCGATCTCCTTGGTGTCGATCACCCGGCCGTTGAACGGCAGATGCGTGATCAGGTCGAGCGCGGCGTCTTTGGTGTCCACATGTATGTAGTAATCCGCGACGTAGGACACTTCGGCCATCTCCGCGCTGGTAGCGGTCCCGGTGCTGCGCACGAGAAGCTTGCTGCGGTTGATGTAGATCACCTCATACACCCACGGGCTGGTGCCGCCGAAGAAGCCCTGCACGATGGAGCCGACGATCGGCTTGTCGGGCGTCACCAGCGCGTATTGTCCGGTCTCGTACACCTGCAGCACGGCGCCGCGCGATTTCAGTACGCAGAAATGGTTGCTCTCGACTGTCAGCAGCGAGCCGGAGACGATGCTCTCATCGACGATCTTGATGGCCACGTTGCGCGTGCCGAGCATGTCCGTACCGTCATTGGCGAGCGCTGTTATGACTTGGCGTGTGAGGGCCATCCTGGTCTCCTTCGAGTAAGCATACGGTCCGCAGCAGGGATCGGGACGGCAGGACTCTGTTCACCGAAGAGACAGGCCGTGCCGCCGATTCGTCCGGCGACGTATCAAATACCCCAGGCCAAGCAAAACCAGAAACGGCATTCCCGCCAGCAAGGTCAGCCGGAACGCCGCGGTGAACAGCGTGGTCACCAGTATGGCGGCCAGCAATGCCGCGCCGAGCAGACTGGTCCAGGGCGCGCCCCACATCCGGAAGCCGCCGATCACGCGCGCCGTCTGGCGGTGAAACGCCAAATGCGTCAGGAAGATCATCAGCCAGGTGACGATCGCGCCGCACGTGGCGACCGAAATCATCACCGGAAACGCCGTATCCGGGCTCGCCACATACAGCAGCGCCGCCAGACAGGTCCCCATCGCCGCCACGCCAAGCGCGTAAGCCGGTACGCCACGCCGGGTCAGCCGGCCGAACAGCGCGGGCGCGAAGCCCGCGCGCGACAGCGCGAACAGCATGCGCGAGGCCGCGTAAAGCTGGCTGTTCATCGCGGAGAGCGCCGCCACCAGCACGACGACGTTCACCTCGCTCGCCGCACCGGCGACATGCAGCACCCTGATCACCGTCACGAACGGGCTCTCCCCCGTCCCCGCCTGCGTCCAGGGTGCCACGGCCAGCATCACCGCCAGGGTCGCCAGATAGAACATCACCAGCCTTGCCAGCGTCACCTTGAACGCCCGGACCACCGCCTGGCCGGGATCGGCCGCCTCGGCCGCCGCCACCGCTATCATTTCGATGCTGAAGTAGCTGAAGATCGCCACGATGACCGCGACCCACATGCCCCAGACCCCATGCGGGAAAAAACCGCCATGGTCGAAATACAGATGCAGCCCCGCCCCGTCCGCCCGCGCCGCAGCCGAGCCGAACACCCAGATGCCGCCCAAGACGACGAACGCCACGATCGCCGCGATCTTCACCGCCGAGAACGCATATTCCACCCAGCCGAACAGCGTCACGCTCGACGCGTTCACCGATATCAGCGCCGCCGAAAACCCCACGATCCAGACCAGCCCAGGCACGTGGGGCAGCCACATCCGCATGTAGATCGCCACCGCCGTCACCTCGGTGCCGACCGCGAGTATGTTTCCCGCGAGATACGCGTAGCGTATTAGGAAACCGGCAAACGGGCCCAGGTACCGCTCGGCCTGCACCCCGAACGAACCCGCACCGGGATGGGCCGCAGTCATTTCCGCCAGTGCGCCCATCAGCAGAAGCGCAATCAGTGCGCCGACCGCATAGCTCAGCAAGACGCTTGGCCCCGCGAGGCTGATTGCAAACCCGCTGCCCAGGAAGAGCCCGGTGCCTATCGCCCCGCCGATGGCGATCATCGATAGCTGGCTCGACGTCAGGCCCTGCCGGAGACCGGCTTCCCGCCGGGCGAGCGCGTCTATTGCGTCTTTCATCGGGACTCTCATAAGGAAGCAAGGCCTTCTTTTTTGAAAAAAAGAAGCAAAAAACTTTTTCTCCGCTGTCGCGGACTCAACCGGGTAGTCTGCGGCGGGGGTCGGAAGTTTTCACGAAAGAAAGCTTTCCTACCTACACCAAAGCCGCGTCCACCACGCAGAAACTCGCGCTGACCGTTCCGTTCCAGCTCTCCGCCCGCAAATGCCCCGCCAGATGCAGCCGCGCCGAGCGGTCCTGCAGCGCCTGCCCCACTCTGCCCTCTCCCGCGCGGAACAGCAGCGCCTTCAAACGCCGACCGTCGCCCTCGGACTGCACGTAGGCACGCACCGTGTTGCCGTCATTGCCCAACCGGTCCGCACGCGACACCCGCACGTCCGGCACCACCAGCACCGGCTCCTCGTTTCCGGTGCCGAACGGCGCCAGCCGGGCCAGCTGATCCGCGAGTTCCACCCCGGCACCGCCGGCCGAGACGGTCGCTTCCACCTGGAGATGCGGCCGGCGCGCCGCGTCCGGGTGGCTCGGCAGGCGCTCGCACAAAAAGGCGTGGAAGTCCGCCGCGCGGCCGGCCTCAAGCGAGAACCCGGCCGCCATCGCATGCCCGCCACCTGTCGCCAGGATGCCCGACTGCCGTGCCGCGATCACCGCCGCCCCGAGGTCCAGCCCGGCCACGGACCGCCCGGACCCCTTGATGCTGGTGCCGGCCGCACCGCCCACGCAGGCCGGCCGGTTGAAGTGCTCGCGGAGCCGCCCCGCCACGATGCCCACTATGCCAGGGTGCCAGGTCTCGCCATGCACCAGCAGCACGCCGTGCCCCGCCTGCATCTGCGCGTCCGCAGCCTCGATCGCCGACTCCAGCACGCCGGCCTCCATCGTCCGCCTCTGCCGGTTCACCGCGTCTAGCCGTTCCGCCAGCAGACGCGCGTCCAGCGGGTCCTCGCAAAGCAGCAACCGCAACCCGAGATCGGCCTCGCCGATACGCCCGCCGGCGTTGATCCGTGGACCAAGCCCGAAGCCGCACGTCATCGCGGTCGGCATGACGCTCGCCTGGCCCCCCGCCTGGCAGACGTCCAGAAGTGCCGCCAGACCAGGCCGCGCCCGCCGCCCCAGCACACGCAGCCCCTGGGTCACCAGCGCGCGGTTCAGCCCGGTCAGCGGCATCACGTCGCAGATCGTGGCCAGCGCCACCAGGTCCAGCAGGCCCATCAGGTCCGGCTCGGCCCTGGCGGCAAACGCGCCGGCCGACCGCAACACCCGCAGCGTGGCCACCGCGGTGAGGAACGCCACCCCTGCCGCGCACAGATGACGCAACCCGCTCGTGCAATCCAGCCGGTTCGGGTTCACCGTGGCGAGAACCGGCGGCGGCAGACCCTCCGCCTTGTGGTGGTCCAGCACCAGCACGTCCGCCCGGCCGCGCAGCACGGCCAGCACCTCATGCGCCGACGTGCCGCAATCCACGCACACCACCAACGTGGCGCCCTGCTCCGCCAGGCGGAGCAGCGCCGGCGCGTTCGGCCCGTAGCCCTCAGCCATGCGGTCCGGCACGTAGGCGATCACGCGGCAGCCGAGCCCACGCAGGAACAGCGTCATCACCGCGGCACTGCACGCCCCGTCCACGTCGTAATCGCCGAACACCGCCACCGTCTCGCCGGCCTGCACCGCACGCGCCAGCCTGGCGGCCGCACACTCCATGTCGCGCAACACGGAGGGATCGGGCAGCAGCGCGCGCAACGTGGGCGCCAGGAAATCCGCAGCGCCGTCCAGCGTCACGTCGCGCGCGGCGAGTATGCGGCCGACGATCTCGGGTATGTCGTGGCGCTGCGTGATGGCGAAGGCGGTGCGGTCGCAACCGGTGCGCCAGAGCCAGGTGCGTTCGGTGAGGCTGCTGGCGACGTTCAGGACAGGGCCGGCTGGCAGCGTTGAGTCTAGCATCGGGGGATTTGGGATACGCCTGTGAGTCGCTGAGTAGGCAAGGAAGCACTTCTTTTTTGAAAAAAAGAAGCAAAAAACTTTTGCTCCTCCGCCTGCACCAAGACCCGCTCTAGTTCTGCCAGCGCACGCACCGGCAGAACCGGACCCTGCCTTGATGCAGGCGCGGTAACAGAAGTTTTTTGCTTCTTTTTTTCAAAAAAGAAGGCCTTCCTTGCTTACCACTGCGTCCAAGTCTTGGTCGCAAAATTATGGTGCGCCTCGATATACCGCACCGTCCCGCTCTTGCTGCGCATGACGATGGAATGCGTGATCGCGCCCGAAGCGCCCGCCCGCCTTACGCCGCGCAGCATCGCGCCCGTCGTCACGCCCGTGCCGGCAAACATCACGTCGCCGCCTGCCATCTCCTCGATCGCATAGACCCTGTCCGGGTCCGTGATGCCCATGCCGCGCGAGCGCTCCAACTGCGCGGCGTCCTCGAACAGCAGCCTGCCCTGCATCTGCCCGCCCGAGCAGCGCAGCGCCGCCGCAGCGATGACCCCTTCCGGTGCCCCGCCGATGCCCCAGAAAATGTCGATCCCGCCATCAGGCAGCCCGGCCGCTATCACGCCGGCCACATCGCCGTCCGGGATAAGCATGATACGCACGCCCAGTTCGCGGCATTTCGCGATCAGCTCCTCATGGCGGTCGCGGTCCAGCGTGCACAGCACCAGGTCGGAGAGGTCGCAGCCGCGGGCCTTGGCCAGAGCGCGCATGTTCTCCGCCACGGGCGCTCCCAAATTGACCACGCCGTCCGGCAGCCCAGGTCCCACCGCGATCTTGTCCATGTAGCAGTCCGGCGCGTGCAGGAAGCGTCCGGCTTCGGCCATGGAGATCACCGTCATCGCGTTGGGGCCGCCCTTGGCGGTCAGCGTGGTGCCTTCCAGCGGGTCCACCGCGATGTCCATCTTGGGGCCGCCGCTGCCGACCTTCTCACCGATGAACAGCATCGGCGCCTCGTCCATCTCGCCCTCGCCGATCACCACGGTGCCGTCGATCGCCACCGTGTCGAACGCCCGGCGCATCGCCTCGGTGGCCGCGCCGTCCGCCTCGATCTTGTTGCCGCGGCCCATCCAGCGCGAGGCCGCCAGGGCGGCGGCTTCCGTCACGCGCACCAGGTCCAGCGCCAGGTTGCGGTCCTGCGCCTGATATGTGGCGCCACCCTGATCAGCCATGCGCGTGTTCTCCCTACCGGGCTGCCAATGTCATGGCCGCAGGCGGGCTGCAAGGCGGCGGGCAGCGGCGTGCGGCGCGTCGCGGATTGCTGGCCGTTTCGGCAGGTACAAAAGCGGCACGCGCTGGGTCTGCAGGCGGATTGCGCTCGGCGTAGAGCGGACAGGTCTTCTCCTTCAGCGAAAAGAGGCAGGAGATTTCTGTTCCTGCGCATCTGAAGCGCACCGGGCCTGTCCTGGCAAACCAGGCTGCCGCTACCCGATCCGATCAGTTCACGTAGATCGCATCCGCGTATTCCCCGTCCAGAGGAGCACACACCTGATGCGCAGGCAGCAACACGAACGCGTCCGCCACGCCCAGCGCCTCCAGCTGGTGCGGCACGCCGTAACGGTGCTCGAGATGCCCGGCGCCCATCAGCGCCACCACCTGCAGGCCAGGCGCGCGGGCGCGCTGGGCGGCGATGGCCTCCGCCATCGCGCGGTCCCACACGAGCTGCGCCTCGATAAAATGCGCCAGGCGGTCCGGCGTCATCGCCGGGCCGCCATGCCCGGACATCGCCTCCGCCAGATCGGCGCGGTAGCCGGCACTCGGGGGCGCCGGCGCGCCTATCCCCTCGCGGTCGGCCTGCGGCACGGCGGCAAAGCCCTGCTGGGCCGTCAGATGCACCAGGCGGTGCGACACGTTCAGCGCGACCATCGCGATGTGGTGGTCCCGCGCAAACCGGAAGACCGGCATGTAGAGCGGCGGCGGAAAGCCCCAGACATGCGCCCAGTCGGTGTTGGCCAGGAAGGCGGCCTCAGACAGCCGGCCAGCCACCCAGTCGTCCAGCGCCGGCTGCGCGGCGCGCGGAAACATCTCGAACCCCAGCACGAGCGCGGGGTCGGCCGCGTATAGCTGCCTGATCACGTCCAGCTGCCAGCCGTGATCAGCCGTGCTGTCATGCCGCTCGCCCAGCAGGACCACAGGCCTGGCACGTGCCGCGGCTACAGGATCGGCGAGCGCGTGCAGCGTGCCGGGTGAGACCCAGCGGCCGGCCGACACACAGGCAGGCTGGCTGGCGGCACAGGCCGCCAGCAAGGGCACGAGAAGGAGTGGCGCGCAGTTTCGCATGGAACAGCAGATTGGGTCGCGCGCGCGTTGCGCAGGGTCGCGAAGGAAAGCAGGCAGACCCTTTTCGAGAACGGCGTGAGAAACGTCCGAGCAACAGACGGCTGCCGCAGGTAACACCGAAACGCTCAAGCTTCGGGAAGCAAAAGTTTTTTGCTTCTTTTTTGCAAAAAAGAAGGCCTTCCTCGCTTCGCCAAAGCCGCTCTCCCAAGCGAGCCGGTCGGTCCGCGCAGGTTCACCCGCCGCAAGTGGACAAAACCGGGCACCGCCGCTAGAGCCGCCACCTGCCGCCGAGACGCAAGGAACGCCATGCCGACAGCTCTCATCACAGGGGTTACCGGCCAGGATGGGGCCTACCTCACCCAGCTTCTTCTCCAGCAGGGCTATCGCGTGGTGGGCGTGATGCGCCGGTCCGCCAGTTCGGACGTGATCGGCGAGCGTCTGCGCTGGCTGGGCATACGCGATGCCGTCGAACTGGTGGATGCCAACCTGACCGACCTGTCCAGCCTGCTGCGTGTGGTGCAGGCGGCCAGGCCCGACGAGGTCTACAACCTGGCCGCCCAGAGCTTTGTCGCCACGTCATGGCAGCAGCCTTTGCTGACCGGCAACGTGACCGGGCTGGGGGCGGCAAACATGCTGGAGGCGGTGCGCCTGATGCACCCCTCGGCGCGCTTCTACCAGGCGTCCTCCAGCGAGATGTTCGGCCTGGCCACGACGCCGGAGCAGGACGAGAGCACGCCCTTCTACCCGCGCAGCCCCTACGCCGCGGCCAAGCTCTACGCGCACTGGATGACGATCAACTACCGGGAGAGCTTCGGCCTGCATGCCAGCAGCGGCATCCTGTTCAACCACGAGGGGCCGTTGCGCGGTATCGAATTCGTCACCCGCAAGGTGACAGACGGGGTGGCGCGTATAAAGCTCGGCCTGGCCCGCGAGCTCCGGCTCGGCAACCTGGAAGCGACACGGGACTGGGGCCATGCCCGCGACTACGTGCGCGCGATGCACGCCATGCTGCAGCAGGATGTGGCGGACGATTACGTGATCGCCACCGGGCGCACCACGTCGATACGGAGGCTGTGCCAGATCGCCTTCGGTTATGCCGGGCTGGATTGGGAGGAGCACGTGGTAGTCGACCACGCGCTCGTCCGCCCGGCCGAGGTGCACGTGCTGCTGGGCAACGCCGCCAAGGCCACGCGCGTGCTCGGCTGGACGCCCACCGTCACGCTGGAGGACATGGTGGCCGAGATGGTGGAAGCCGACCTCGCCCGCCATCGCAGCCGCCTGGTCGGCTGACCTCCCGCGCGCGATGCCGCCACGCCGCATCCTGATCACCGGCGCACGCGGCTTCGTCGGGCGGCATCTGGCACCTGCCCTGGCAGCCATGCTGCCTGACGCGGAACGCCTGAGCCCGGAGTTCGACATCACCGACGAAGCGTCGGTGCGGGAGGCCGTGCGCCGCGCCCTGCCGGATGCCTGCGTCCACCTGGCCGCCATCGCAGCACCCACGGCCGCGCAGTCCGACCCCGATGCGGCGTGGCGCGTCAACCTGCACGGGACGCTGACGCTGGCGCGCGTGCTGGCCGAGCTCTCGCCAGGCGCCACGCTGGTGCACGCCTCCTCGGCCGATGCCTACGGCCGCAGCTTCGCCTCGCACGGACCGCGGCTGGACGAGACCGCGCCGCTGAACCCGATCAACACCTATGGGGCGACCAAGGCCGCTGCGGACCTCGCACTCGGCGCCATGCCGGCGGCCGCGCTGCGCATCATACGCGTGCGGCCGTTCAATCATACCGGCCGCGGCCAGTCCGCAGCGTTCGTGGTGCCGAGCTTTGCGCGGCAGGTGGCGCGCGTCGAAGCCGGGTTGCAGCAGAGCGTGCGCGTCGGCGCGCTGGACACGATGCGCGACTTTCTGGACGTGCGCGACGTTTGCCGCGCCTACGCGCTTTGCCTGCGCCATGCGGACGCCCTGCCGGATGGCGTGATCCTCAACATCGCGTCCGGCCAGGCACGTTCGATCGGGTCGATCCTGGAAGACCTGATCGGGTTGTCCGGGAAGGCCGTCGCGGTCGAGACGGATACGGCCCGCTTGCGCTCCTCCGACATCAAGGCGGCGTCAGGCGACAGCGCATCGGCGGCGCGCCTGCTCGGCTGGACCCCGCAATTTGCATGGCAAGAGAGCCTCGGCGAGGTTCTGGACGAGTGGCGCGGCATCGTCCGCGGCGGCGGCGACGCGTGAGGCGTGAGGCGTTGCCGGGACAGACAGGGCCTTTGTGAAAGCAGCAGGAAAGCTGCGCGACGCCGGCAGCCGCCCTGCCTCGCCTGCGACAGGAAAGCCACGGTGGCTCTCCATCACTTGAGACTGTTCGAGGCCCACGTCACGATAAGTCATACAACTTTGACGTAATCGTCCGTTGAGGCCTATTCGAGAGTGGAGCGGCGACAGACCGTCACGGCCGGGCAGCTCTTGAGGCCCGTACTGATGGAGTTCGCATGGTAACCACTCTCATCCTGATTTTTCTGTTGAACGGCCAGGAAGTCCGCGTCGAGCGGCCTGTCGACATGGCCGCGTGCGTGAGCCAGACGACCGCCCAGGTTCAGGCGGCCGAGGTTTTGCACGACCACCCGAAATACGTCTGGGATCACAGATGGAGTTGCCGGGTCGGCCGCCTGGAAAAGCAGGCATGAGCACCGCGGGCGGCTGACACCACCCGGCGCAAAAGCCGACACGGGACCAGGCAGTCCGTCTGGAAAACCTCTGCTCAAAAGGCCTGCAGCCCGTCCTGCCCTGCCGCACAAAGCAGAAAAGCAGAGGTCTCTTGCCTCCGGGCTGCGTGGAGGACGCGCCTTGGCGGCCGTCTGACCCCGGCCGGGTCGGGCCTGCGTGCTTCGCCGGAGACGGTTGCACATCCGGCTGCAACACGAACAATCGGCCGCCGCCGCCGTTGCCGCAGTATGACCCGTCTATGGACTCCCCGCCGCGTGCTGGCCACCCCCTCCGCTTTGGCGCTGCCGGAGGGCCGCGCCATGGCAGACCGCGCGGTGGCGGCTGGCGCCGAACTGGTGGCCCTGAAGGCGGACCGCCTGGCCGGCCTGCCGGACGCCTACCGCGACGCCAAGACCACCATGGCGATCGTGACCGCCAGCCCGAGCCGCCGGCGCCTGCAACCGATCCCGCCCAGTGCGGACTGGCGGTTCGACGTGGCGGAAGGCTGCCCGGCGCACTGCTCCTACTGCTACCTGGCGGGCTCGCTGGCTGGCCCGCCTATCATACGCGTGTATGCCAATCTGAGCGAGATACTGGCCGAGCTGCCCGCCGCGGTGGGCCAGGGCCGGGTGACGTCGGCCTCGGCCGCGCGCGCGGCCGAGGGGACCACGTTCGAGTGCTCCTGCTACACGGACCCGCTGGCGCTGGAGCACCTGACCGGCAGCCTGGCCGCCTGCATCACCCGGTTCGGCGCCTGGGAAGAAGCGGTGCAGCTTCGCTTCACCACCAAATTCGCGGCTGTGGAGCCGCTGCTTGGCCTCGCGCACAACCGCCGCACGCGCGTGCGCTTTTCGGTGAACGCGCGGGCGGCCGAGCGGCATGAAGGCGGCGCGCCGCGCATGGCGGCGCGTCTGGCGGCCCTGCGCCGGATGGCCGAAGCCGGCTACCCTGTCGGGCTGACCGTGGCGCCCATCATGCGCGTGCCTGACTGGGCGGCGGCGTACGACGCGCTGTTTGCCGATGTCGGGACCGCGCTGCAGGGCGTGCCTGGCGTGGATCTCACGGCCGAGCTGATCACGCACCGGTTCACGCCGAAATCCAAGGAGGTGCTGGCCGGCTGGTATCCCGGCAGCAGCCTGGAGATGGACGAGGCCGAGCGTGCGCGGAAGATGACGAAGTTCGGCTCGGTGAAGTGGGTGTTTCCGAAGGAGCAGATGGCGGAGATGCGGGCTTCGGTCGAGGCGTCGCTGGCGCGGCATCTGCCTGCGGCGCGGTTGTTGTATTGGACGTGACGAGCCGGTAGTGTAACGGACGGAAGCAGGCCGTTCTTTCCACGAACAACCCAAATCTTCGCTTCGTGTCGCGGCTGCTGAAGCATCCGCCGACAGGGACCAAGAGCTGGTTGCTTCTTTTCTTTCGAAAAAAGAAGGCCTTCCATGCAGATCGGCGAAATACTCGTAGCGCAAGGCCTGGTCAGCGTGGCTGACATGGCAACCGCGCATGAGCGCCACCGCCGCGCCGGCGGCCGGCTGTCGGATGTGCTGGTCGAAATGCGCCTGCTCTCCCAGGCCGCGCTGCTGGAGGCGCAGGAGCAGGTGAGCGCCACCGCGCCGCTGCAGCCGCGCAGCCTGGTGGAGACCGGGGTGAGCGTGCAGAACCTGCTTGGCCTGATGCTGCGCTTCATGGCGCTGGAGTCCTGCGAGACGGCGGCCGAGATCATGCATGCCATGAAGCTGCCTTACGGCATCGTGGACAAGCTGCTGGACGAGGCGCGCAACAGGAGCTGGGTGCAGGCGCTGGGCGTGGGCCTCGCGGGGCACGCCGCCGAGCCGCGCTTTGCCCTGAGCCAGGAGGGACGCGGCGCGCTGGCCGACGCCATGCTGCAGAGCCTCTATATCGGCCCCGCGCCGGTGCCGCTGGAGGTGTTCCAGGCGCAGGTCATGCGGCAGCATCTGGCGCGCGAGCGGCTGGACGCGGCAGCGTTGCGTGGCGGGCTGGGCGGCTTGGCGGTGCCCGAGCATTTCCTGCGCAAGCTGCTGCCGGCGATCAACGCCGGCAGCTCCATCCTGCTGTTCGGACCGCCGGGTAACGGCAAGACAAGCGTGGCCTCGCGCATCGCGGCGCTGTTCCGCGAGGCGATCTACATACCGTACGCGGTGGAGATCTCCGGCCAGGTCGTGCGCGTGTTCGACTCAGGGCTGCACGTGCCTGTGGTAAGCGAGGAGGACCGCGCGCGGCTCGGCAGCGAGGGGCTGACGAGCGTCGCCTACGACGACCGCTTCGCGCTGTGCCGGCGGCCGTTCGCCATGGCCGGCGGCGAGCTGACGATGGAGATGCTGGACCTGCAGTTCGACGCGCACACGAAGTTCTACGACGCGCCGCTGCATGTGAAGGCGCTGGGCGGCGTGTTCCTGATCGACGATTTCGGCCGGCAGCGTCTGGACCCGAAAGAGCTGCTGAACCGCTGGATCGTGCCGATGGAGAACCGTATGGATTACCTGAAGCTGCATTCCGGCAAGAGCTTCAGTTTGCCTTTCGACGAGCTGCTGATCTTCTCGACCAACATCGATCCGAGGGAGATCATGGACCCGGCGCTGCTGCGGCGCATCCCTTACAAGATAAAGCTGTTTGCACCGAAAATGGCTGAGTACAGGGCGATTTTCGCCGTGGAGGCGGAGAAGCGCGGGCTGACGCTGGCGGAAGGCGTGGTGGATTACGCGGCGTCGTTGCTGACGCAGAAGAACGGTTTCGGGCTGGCGTATTTCCAGCCGAAATTCGTCTGCGAGCAGGCGGCGGAGATGTGCCGGTCGTTCGGGCTGGCGCCGGTGGTGACGCGGGAGCTGACGGCTGAGGCTCTGTCGAACCTGTATGTGCAGATTGCGGATCTGGCGGACGCGTAGGAACGGGCAAAGCGATCCGCGCAGGCGGAAGTGCCTCGCGGCATCCGGAAAACCCGGACGCCGCAACCGCCGGAAGAGCAAAAGTTTTTTGGCCCTTTTTTTCAAAAAAGGACTGCTTGCTGTCTGCCGCCTTCATGCGCACCGGTACGAGTCGATCAGGCGCCAGCACAAGTGGCCTTCGTCCGGAGAAGGTCGGCTTACCTACGCCACGCGCTCGAACCGCGCCCGGTCCGCCGGCAACAGCCGCACCGTCACATGCGCCGCCTGCTCGTCATCCTCCCGCCCGATCACCTCGCCATGCTCGTACAGCCACGCCAGACGCGCGCCGTCGCTGTGCTCGATGTCGTAATCCGCCTGCTCCATGCCGGCGGCAATGCGCGCGTCCAGCATCTCCTTAAGTGCGCCCAGCCCCTCGCCGGTGATCGCCGAGACGGCGACGCTGCCTGGCTTCGCGGGCAGCGCATCGGCGCCGCCGAGCAGGTCCGCCTTGTTCAGCACCTCTATCGTGCGGGTGCCGAAATCCTCGTCCAGCGTGCCTTCCTTCGCCATGCCGTCCAGCACCGCCAGCACGTCGGCGCGCTGGGCGGCACTGTCGGGGTGCGCGGCGTCACGCACGTGCAGGATCACGTCCGCTTCGGCCACCTCCTCCAGCGTGGCGCGAAAGGCGGCCACCAGTTCGGTCGGCAGTTCGCTGATGAAGCCCACGGTGTCTGACAGAATGACGCGCCGGCCGCTGGCCAGAACCAGACCGCGCATGGTGGGGTCCAGGGTGGCGAAGAGCTGGTCTTGCGCGTGCACCTCGGCACCCGTCAGCGCGTTGAACAGGGTGGATTTGCCGGCGTTCGTGTAGCCCACCAGCGCCACCACGGGGAACGGCACGCGCTTGCGGGCGCTGCGGTGCAGGCCGCGGGTGCGGCGCACCTGCTCCAGTTCGCGCTTCAACCGCACGATGCGGTCGGTAATCAGCCGGCGGTCCGCCTCGATCTGCGTCTCGCCCGGGCCGCCCAGGAAGCCGAAGCCGCCACGCTGGCGTTCCAGGTGGGTCCAGGACCGCACCAGGCGGGAGCGCTGGTAGTCCAGATGCGCCAGTTCCACCTGCAGCGAGCCTTCGCGCGTCACCGCGCGCTCGCCGAAGATGTCCAGGATCAGGCCGGTGCGGTCGATCACCTTGCAGCCCCAGCCGCGCTCCAGGTTGCGCTGCTGCACAGGGCTGAGCGAGGCGTCGACGATGGCTACGGTGACATGCTCTTCGGCGAGGTGCCGCTTCTCCGCTTCCATCTGCCCGGAACCGAGCAGCGTGGACGGCCGGCGCCCGCGCAGCGGCAGGATGGATTTATGCACCACCACCAGCCCGATCGAGGCCGCCAGACCCACCGCCTCGGACAGGCGCGCCTCGGCCGCGCGGGAAGGATCGACGCCGGTGCGCTCGGACGAACTCGGCCGCTCCCAGGGCAGGATGACGGCAGCGCGCGTGGGCGCCGGGCTGCCGGCATGCGTACGCTCCGGGCCGTGCGTGTCCGGGGCCTGATCCGCGGTCTCGTCAGAGGGTGCTGTCGGCAGGACTGTCCTCCCTGGCGCCGAGCGCCGCACTTTCCTTGGCCGGATCGAACAGCTGGATGGGCGCGCCCGGCATGACGGTGCTTATGGCGTGCTTGTAGACGAGCTGCGTGTGGCCGTCCCGGCGAAGCAACACCGAGAAATTGTCGAACCAGGTGATGATACCCTGCAGCTTCACGCCGTTTATCAGGAACACCGTCACCGGCGTCTTGGCCTTGCGCACGTGGTTCAGGAACACTTCCTGCACGTTCTGCGGTTTTTCGCTGGCCACGAGGTTTGCCCTTCTTGCTTGCACGGCCCTGCATTGGTGCGGGCCGTGTCCGTTGTCGCTCCGTGCAAACCTCGTGCCGGCCACGCCTGGAAGTGGGCAGTTCTTTTTCGAAAAAAAGAACCAGGAAAATTTTGTCGTCTTCGGGCCGCTTCTAGCCGGCGGACACGCGGCGCGCCAGGAGGGTGAAAAGATCCTGCGCGACCGGGCCCACATGGCCTTCGCCGACCGCGGCACCGTCGACCTGCAACACCGGCCTGAGGAATGTGCTGGCCGCAGTCAGGAACACCTCGCGCGCCTGGCGTAGTTCGGCCAGCGAAAATGCACGTTCCTCAAGCACGATGCCCGTACGCTGCATTTCATCGATCAGCGCGGCCCGCGTGCAGCCCGGCAATATGGCGTGGCTCAGCGGCCTGGTGCGCAGCGCGCCGTCCGCGCCGACGATCCACACGGAGGTTGATGCGCCCTCCGTCACCATGCCGCTTTCATCGTAGAGGATCGCCTCGGTGGCGCCCTGCACACGCGCCGCCTGGCGCGCGAGCACGTTCGCCAGCAGCCCCACGGATTTGATGTCGCACCTGGCCCAGCGCTGGTCCGGCAGGGTGATGGCGCTCGCCGTCCAGCCATCCAGGCTTTGCGGGAACGGCGGTGCCCGCCGCAGCGTCACTACCAGCGCTGGCCTGGTGCCCTCGGGCGGAAACGCGTGCTCCCGCCTCGCCACACCGCGGGTGACCTGTATGTAGAGCAGGCCGGACCGGCGACGGTTGCGCGCCAGGACTTCGTCCAGCACCGCCACCAGCGCCGCGCGCGCGACCGGCCAGCGTATCTGCAGCTCGGCGAGGCTGCGGGCGAGGCGGTCCAGATGCAGGTCGCGATCAATTAGCCTGCCTTCGTGCAGGTAGGCCACTTCGTAGACGCCGTCGGCGAACTGGTAGCCACGGTCTTCTATGTGCACCACGGCCTGGGCATGGGGCAGGTAGCGGCCGTTTACGTAAGCGATGCGACTCATTGATGCGGCAAAGAACGAAACACCTTCTCAAGAACAGAAGCGGAAACGTTTCACGACCTGCCGTGTCGGGTGCGTGACCCGATCACAAAGCCTGCGCAGGCCGGATGGCACGAGTGGGGCTGTTCGTGTGAGCTGCTAGCAAGGCGTGGCGCGCCGGCTGAGATGCGTTCGCGCGCACAAGCGTCAGAGGCCCGCCGAAGCGGGTTTGCGCGCCTCTCGTCAAGCCGCGTCTTCGGCCCCGTCCTGCCCGGCCTGCTCCACGTAAGCCGGCGCGGGGCCGTTTGCCATCGGCGGCTGCTCCTCGCCGTCCTGGCCGTCGCGGTCGCGTCTCGGCTGGCCGTTATGCTGTCCGCCCTGAGCGTTGTATTGCCCGTTCTGCTGCGGCTGGCCCTGGTGCTGCGGCTGGCCGCCATGCTGCTGGGCGTTCTGCTGGCTCGCCTGGTTGATGGCGTTCAGGATGCGGAAGTAGTGCTCGGCGTACTGGAAGTAACTCTCCGCCATCACCCGGTCGCCCGAGCCCGTGGCATCGCGCCCGAGCTGCAGATACTTCTCGAACAGCTGCTGCGCCGTGCCGCGTATACGCAAATCCGGCCCGCTGCTGTCAAACACGTGGTTCCTGTTGAGCGGGATATTGCCGCCATACTGGCGCGGGCTTCCGCCACCGCCGCCACCACCGCCGCCGCCGCCGTTACGATGGGAGCGTCCGCGCATGCGTTTCATGTTCATCCGATTACAAAGTGCTTCCCTGTTGGAGCGCCAGCCCGTTCGGCCACGGTCGGAAAAGGCCGTAAGCGAAGCTTCGTGTGGGCAGTCGCCAGTTTGCCGTTCCGCGGCGAGCCAGCGTCTGGTGGCCGAACCGGCCTACCCCACAAGCTCACTCCCGCAGCGTGCCCGTAGCCGTGGCAAGTTAAACCTGCCTCACCGGAGCCGCATCCCGCGCGTATTCGAACTTAGCGTGCAATCACGATCGTGCCAAACACTTTCTCACACGCCATGTGCGTGCGTAAGTACCACAGCCCTGGCGACACCGCCCAGATCAGGCCGGGTCTCCAGATGAGCCAGGCCCGCGCACGCCGCCAGCGCGCGGACCGCCGCGTCCTGCCCGGCGCCCACCTCCAGCACCGCCACGCCGCCCTCCTCCAGCAGGTCCGCCAGAACGGGCACCAGGCGGCGATAGGCATCCAGGCCCAGCACGCCACCATCCAGCGCGCGCGCCGGTTCGAACAGCCGCACCTCCGGCATTAGCCCGGCAAGCGTCGCCGTCTCGATGTAAGGCGGATTGCACAGGATCACGTCGAACCGGCCACATAGCGCGGCCGCCCAATCACCAGCCAGGAATGCGCACCGCTCCGCCAGTCCATGCGTGGCGGCGTTACGCGCGGCCAGCCGGCACGCCGCCGGCGACACATCGACGCCCACGCCGAACGCGCCTGCGCGCTCCGAGAGCACGGCCAGCAGCAGGCAACCGGTGCCGGTCCCCAGATCAAGCACGCGCCTGGGTGAAAGTGCATGTGCGAGCGCCGCCTCCACCAGCGTCTCGCTGTCAGGCCGCGGGACGAGCGTGTCCGGCGAGACCTCCAGGTCCAACGTCCAGAAGCCGCGCCGGCCGGCGATCAGCGCCCACGGCTCCCGCCCGGCGCGGCGCGCCACCACGGCCGCATACTGCGCGCAATCTATCTGCCTGGCCTGGTCCAGCAGCGCTCCGGGCACCGCGCCCAGCACGTGAGCCGCCAGCAGACGCGCCTCGCGCCGCGGCTGGTCCAGGCC
>CAHJWU010000034.1 GCA_903643085.1 Rhodospirillales bacterium | reverse complement strand
ACCGCGGACGCGCTGGCCGGCGCCGATGACGGCGAGCTGTTCCTGGAGTATCGCGAGAGCGAAAGCCTCAGCCTGGGCGACGGCCGCATACGCGCCGCCAATTATGACACCGCGATGGGCTTCGGCCTGCGGGCCGTCCTGGGCGAGGAGACCGGCTACGCCCATGCCGGCGAGCTGTCCGACGCCGCCCTGCGCCGCGCCGCCGCCACGGTGGGCGCCGTGCGGGCCGGGCGGACAGGCAGCCTCAGCGTCGGCCCTAACGGCACCAACGCGCGCCTGTATTCGGACGCCTCGCCGATCACGCAGGACAGGTTCGCCGGCCGCGCAGCCGTGCTGTCCGAGATCGACGCCTTCGCCCGCGGCCGGGATCCGCGCGTGGTGCAGGTTATGGCCTCGCTGCACGGCGAATGGCAGGCGGTGCAGATCATGCGCGCGGATGGCCACCGCACCGCGGACCTCCGCCCGCTGGTGCGCCTGAACGTGAGCGTGGTGGTGGAGCGCGACGGCAAGCGCGAATCCGGCACGCATGGCATGGGCGGGCGCGAGGGCTTCGATCGCTTTCTCGCCCCGGACGTGTGGCGCGCCGCGGTGGACGAAGCCCTGCGCCAGGCGGTGATGAAGCTGGATTCCGTCCCCGCCCCTGCCGGCGAGATGGAGGTGGTGCTGGGCAATGGCTGGCCCGGCATCCTGCTGCACGAGGCGATCGGCCACGGGCTGGAAGGCGATTTCAACCGCAAGAAGACCAGCGCCTTTGCCGGGCTGATGGGCCAGCAGGTTGCCAGCCGCGGTGTGACGGTCGTTGACGACGGCACCCTGCCTGACCGCCGCGGCTCGCTGACCATCGACGACGAGGGCACGCCCACCAACCGGACCGTGCTGATCGAGGACGGCATCCTGACCGGCTACCTGCAGGACCGGCTCAACGCCCGCCTGATGGGCGTGCGCCCCACCGGCAACGGCCGGCGCGAAAGCTTTGCCCACGCGCCTATGCCGCGGATGACAAACACGGTGATGCTGAACGGCGGCCACGGGAAGGACGAGATGATAGCCTCGGTGAAGCGCGGTCTGTATGCGGTGAATTTCGGCGGCGGCCAGGTGGACATCACGTCGGGCAAGTTCGTCTTCTCCGCGAGCGAGGCCTACCTGATCGAGGACGGCCGCATAACCGCCCCGGTGCGCGGCGCCACGCTGATAGGCAACGGGCCGGACAGCCTGACCAAGGTGGACATGGTGGGCGGCGACATGGCGCTGGACCCGGGTATCGGGACGTGCGGCAAGAACGGCCAGGGCGTGCCCGTGGGCGTGGGGCAGCCCACGCTCAAAATCCGTGGCCTTACCGTCGGGGGTACCGCTACCTGAGGCATGCAGGACGCAGGCAAGTCCCAGTTCCGTGAATCCCAGGCCCGACGCCTGACGCGCGCGCTCGCCACGACCATCGCCCGGCGCAGCAGAAATTCGGTTCTCTTGCGCAAAACAGGATTGCTTGCCTGCGTGTTGCTTGCCTCGCCGGCCTTTGCCGAAGACTGCCCGCCGAAAGGCGAATTGCAGATCCCCCTCCTGCCCCACACACGCGCCGCGCTGGCCACCAACCAGCCGCTCGTGGCGGTGGCACTCGGCTCCTCCTCCACGCGCGGCTGGATGGCGACGGACATCGCGCATTCCTACCCGGCACTGCTGCAGAAGGGGCTGAACGAAGCTTTGCCCAAGGCGGATTTCGCCTTCATCAACCGTGGCGTGGGCGGGCAGGACGCGCCCGAGGAGCTGGCGCGGCTGGACCAGGACGTGCTGGCGGTGCGGCCGCAGCTGGTGATTTGGCAGGTAGGTGCCAACGGCGCCGTGCGCGACGAGGCGCCGACGGTGTTCCGCCATTTGCTGGAAGAAGGCATCGCCAAGCTGAAATCGGCAGGCGCGGACGTGATGCTGATGGACAACCAGCGCAGCCCGCGGATCCTGGCCTCGGCGGAAAACGGGGTGATGCAGGAGACGCTGCGGCAGATCGCGACGGAGACCGGCGTCAGCCTGTTCTCGCGCAGCGAGCTGATGGACCATTGGGCGGCGGCCGGTGCGCCGTATGACGATTTCATCGCGGTGGACGGGTTCCACATGAACAATCGCGGGTATGCGTGCCTGGCGGCGGCCATGGCCGAGGTGATAACGGCGGCGCTGAAGCAGCCGATCAGCCAGCAGCAGGCGAAGCCGCCGCACGGTTGAGCAGGCCTGCTTCAAAAGAAGTAAAACTTTTACTATCCGCATCTGCAACGTTCGCGCTATTGACGACCAGCCGAGGCTGTCGCAGCCGCGTGGGAGCAAAAGTTTTTTGCTTCTTTTCAAAAAAGAAGGCCGTCCTTGCCCACTCTCCGCCTGGCCCTGCTGCTATGTTTCCTGACCCAGGCCGCAAGCGCCGGATGCACGATGCACCGGGCCGCCGAGCTGCCGCTCACGCTATGGCAGAACAAGCTCTACGTGCCCGTCAGCATAGATGGCGCGCCACGAATGATGTTCCTCGACACCGGGGCCAGCGTCACCACGCTGGCGGTCAAGACCGCGAATGCGCTGAACCTGCCTAGGGATTTCGATCATACGCTGGACATGTTCGGCGTGGGCGGCAAGGAGAGCCACCTCTATCTGGTGCACACGCGCAAGCTGCTGCTGGGCGCAATAGCGGTGAACGGCGAGACGTTTCCGGTGGCCGATTTCGCCGGGCTGATGGCAGATGACGCGACGCCGGTGGGCGGGTTGATCGGCGCGGACGTGCTGTCGCATTTCGATCTGGACCTGGATGTTCCGCATCGCCGGCTTGGTTTGTGGGACGTGCTGGGCTGCACGCAGGTGAAGCCGGACTGGGCAGGCCCGACCGGCTCCGTGGCCATCGACATAGAGCCCTCGCGCCACGTGAGCGTGCCGGTAAAGGCGGACGGCACGGTGGTGAATTTGTTGCTGGACACCGGGTCGCCGGGCCTGATCCTGTCCACCCGCGCGGCGGCGCGTGCGGGCGCCACGCCGGAGATGCTGGACGAAAGCCGGGCGGTGAGCGGCCGCGGCATGAACGAGCAGGCTTTTGCCGGCCGGCTGCACATCATCGCGCGGCTGGAAGTGGCGGGCGAGGTGTTCGGTGACGCGCGCGCCGCGGTGGTCAACAACGGCCGTGTGCAAGGCGGGGACGGGTTGCTGGGCCTGGAGTTCTTGAAACGCAAGCGGGTCTGGGTGTCGTATGCCACCGGCCGGTTATTCTTGGGGCGGGCGGAGTAAGCAGTCCTTTTGAAAACGGAAAACTTCTCCCTCGCACGGGCAGCAGCCGCGTCCTCACTCGCCCGGGCGCCGCAGCGCTGTCAGAATAAAAGCATTTTGCTTCTCGCAGGAGGCCTTGCTCACTTCGCCGCGGGATGCGCCGCGTTCCAGTCCTGCACCGCCTTCATCGTGTTAGCCACATGGGCATCCGGATCCATCGCGTTGTACGCGTAAATCACCTTGTTTCCAGGTGCTATCACGTAACTCGTCCGGCTCGCGTAGCCCAGCACGCCGATCAGCACCGCGTCGTAGGACTTGCTGATGCTGCCCGAGGCATCGGACGCCACGGCAAACTTGTTGCGGCACTCGGTGACGGAGAACTTGTCCAGCGTGCCGATCTTGTCCATCGACACGCCGATGACGGTGGCGTGCTGGGCGGCAAACTGCGGTGTGGCGTTGGCAAAATCATGCGCCTCGACCGTGCAGCCCTTGGTGAAGGCGGCGGGATAGAAATACAGCACCACCGGCCCGTTCTTCAGCGCATCCGCCAGATGGAACGAGAACTCATGGCCGCCAAGCGTGGCCATGGTGGAAAAATCCGGCGCGGGCTGGCCTGGCTGCAAGGCAGCCAGCGCAGGGCTTGCGGCGAGGCAGGCGGTGATCAGGCCGGCGGTCGGGGTGCGCATGGATCGGGGTCCTCGTTGTTGGTATGGCGGAAGCAAGCAAGGTCTTCTTTTTTGGAAAAAAGAAGCAAAAAACTTTTGATCCCTGTCTGCGGGTGCTGAGACATCCGACACGGGAACTAAAAGTTATTGGTCCTTTTCAAAAAGGGACTGTTTGCTTCCTAGTACCGGTAGAGCTCGTGCTTGAACGGGCCGTTCACGCCAGGGAGATCCAGGTACTCGGCCTGCTTGTTGGAAAGTTTCGTGAGCTTCGCGCCAACCTTGGCCAGGTGCAGCGCCGCCACCTTCTCGTCCAGATGCTTCGGCAACGTGTAGACCCGGTTCTTCTCGTACTGCCCGGGCCTGGCCTGCCACAGTTCCAGCTGCGCCAGGACCTGGTTAGTGAAGCTCGCGGACATCACGAAGCTCGGATGGCCGGTGGCGTTGCCCAGGTTCACCAGGCGGCCCTCGGAGAGCACGATCAGGCGCTTGCCGTCCGGGAACACCACCTCGTCCACCTGCGGCTTCACGTTCTCCCACTTGTAGTTGCGCAGGGATTCGATTTGTATCTCGCTGTCGAAATGGCCGATGTTGCAGACGATGGCGCGGTGCTTCATCGCGCGCATGTGGTCCGCCGTGATGACGTCGATGTTGCCGGTGGCGGTGACGAAGATGTCGCCGCGCGACGCCGCGTCGTCCATCGTATCGACCTCGTAGCCTTCCATCGCCGCCTGCAACGCGCAGATCGGATCGATTTCGGTCACCACCACGCGGCAGCCGGCGTTGCGCAGGCTGGCAGCCGAGCCCTTGCCCACGTCGCCGAACCCGGCAACCACGGCGATCTTGCCTGCCATCATCACGTCCGTGCCGCGGCGTATGCCGTCCACCAGGCTCTCGCGGCAGCCATACAAATTGTCGAATTTGGACTTGGTGACGCTGTCGTTCACGTTAATGGCCGGCGTCAGCAACTTGCCGGCTTTCACCATCTCCCACAGTCGGTGCACGCCGGTGGTGGTCTCCTCGGAGATACCGCGCACCTGGGCGAGCATCTCGGGGTAGCTGTTGTGCATAAGCAGCGTCAGGTCGCCGCCGTCATCAAGGATCATGTTCGGCGTCCAGCCGTCGGGCCCGCGCACCGTCTGCTCGATGCACCAGTTGAACTCGTCCTCGCTCAGCCCCTTCCACGCGAACACCGGCACACCCGCCGCCGCCACCGCCGCCGCCGCGTGGTCCTGGGTGGAGAAGATGTTGCAGGACGACCAGCGGACCGTGGCCCCGAGCGCGGTCAGGGTCTCGATCAGCACGGCCGTCTGTATCGTCATGTGCAGGCAACCGGCGATACGCGCGCCTGCCAGCGGCCGGGAGCGGCCGTACTCCTCGCGCAGCGCCATCAGGCCGGGCATCTCGTCCTCGGCCATCGAAATCTCCTTGCGGCCCCACTCGGCCAGGGAGAAGTCGCGGACCTTGTAGTCCTCGGTGATCACGTTGGTGTCCGGCATGTCGTGCTGCTCCTGCGTTGGGTTCTATGAGCAAACGGGGCGTGGGATTGCAAGCGCCGCAGGCGAGGCCATACCGCGAGGGGCGAAGCCCGGGGTCTGGGGCCGACTGGCCCCAGCTTGGGTCCAGGGGGCAGAGCCCCTTGGCCTTGCCTACCCTTTCTTGGGCACCGGCAAAGGCACATACCGTATGCCATCGGTCCCCTGCACCAGCAGCAGCACGGATTTCCGGCTACCGGTCCGCGCCTCGTCCAGTTTGCGCTTCATCTCCGCCGGCGTGCTGACCGGCGTCTGAGCCACCTCCACCACCACGTCGCCGGCTTTCAGGCCGTAGCCGGCCGCCGTGCCGTCCGGCGAGATCTCGGTTATGACGATGCCCTTCTGCTGGGCGTCGATCTTGTATTTCTGCCGTGTGGCCTCGGTCAGCGGCGAGAGCTTCATGCCGAAGCTGGAGAACTCCACGGCGCCTGTCTGCGCGGGCTTGCGCGGCACGGCGTCGGCGTCAGCCGCGGCGGCCGGTTTTGCGTCCTCCGGCATTTCTGCCACGACGACCTGCAGGGTCAGGTGCTTGCCGGCGCGAAACACGTCCACCGGCACCCGGCTGTCGATGGGGGTCTCGGCCACCACGCGCGGCAGGGTCTTCATCTCCTTGAGCGGCTGGCCGTTGAAGGAGAGGATGATGTCGCCGTTCTGTATGTGCGCGCGGTCGGCCGGGCCGTCATGGTTGACGCCGGCGACGAGCGCGCCCTCGGCCGCGCCCTCCGGCTGATGCAGCCCCAGGCTGTCGGCGATGTCCGGGGTTACCTGCTGGATGCGCACGCCCAGCCAGCCGCGGCGCGGGTGGCCGTACTGGCGGAGCTGGTCCACCACGTTGCGCGCCTCGTCCGACGGAATGGAGAAGCCCACGCCGACCGAGCCGCCGGATTCCGAGTAGATGGCGGTGTTTATGCCGATGACGTCGCCGGCCATGTTGAACAGCGGGCCGCCGGAGTTGCCCTTGTTGATCGCCGCGTCGGTCTGGATGAAGTCGTCGTAGGGGCCCTGCTGGATGTCGCGGCCGCGCGCGCTGACGATGCCGGCGGTCACCGACCCGCCCAGGCCGAACGGGTTGCCGATGGCCAGCACCCAGTCGCCCACGCGGCTGGCGTCGCTGTCGCCGAACTTCACCGTGGGCAGCTTGTGGTCGGGATGCACCTGCAGCACGGCCAGGTCGTAGCGGTCGTCATGGCCGATGAGCGTTGCCTTCAGCGTCGTGTTGTCCTGCAGGATCACGGAGATTTCGTCGGCACCTTCGATCACGTGGTTGTTGGTGACGATGATGCCGGCGCCGTCGACGATGAAGCCGGACCCCAGCGACTGCAGCCGGTGCGGATGGCCGTGCGGGCCCGTCTGGCCCTGGCTCTGGCCCTGGTCCTGATCCGGCGAGTCCTCGCCCGGGTCGCCGTTGTCGTCGCCGCCACCGCCGCCTCCCCCGCCACCATGCGGATGGGCGCGGTTCATGAAATCCTTGAAGAACTGCTCGAACGGCGAGCCTGGCGGAAACGACGGCATCTCCGGCCCCTTGTCGCTGGCGGCCGTCTGCACGTTCTGCGTGGAGCTGACATTGACCACGGCAGGCAGCAGGCGTTCAGCCAGGTCGGCGAAGCTGTCCGGCGCGCCGCGTGCGAAAGCGCTGGCGGGAAGGCTGAGGGCGGTGGCCAGGGCCAGCGTGGAGGAAAGGCGCATCGCGGCGGTATCCTTATGACGAGGCAGTTTGGTCCTGGCCTGTTGAAAGGAGCAAGTGGGCCCTCCGGATTCGAAGAGAAGCCTCACGGGCGCAAAGACATCCCGCCGGCTCACACGGTTGCGTCAAAAAGAGACGCCTGGCGGGTTTTTCTCTTATTCAGCCGCAGCGAAACGTGTCCGGTACGATGTCATATCGGAACGCCTAAAGGCTGCGAGAAGCGCTGCGCTGGCGCTGTTGTGGGCTGGGCTGGTTGGCTTCTGATGCTCAGCAAGGAAGCAAGAGCTTCTTTTTTGAAAAAAAGAAGCAAAAAACTTTTGCTCCCTGTCGGCGGCTGCTGACACGGGGCGCGACAGCGGAGTCAAACGTTTTTGCTTCTTTCTTCACGAAGAAAGCTTTGCTGCTTAAGGCGCTGGCACACCCTGCATGAGTTTCAGGAAATCGTCCTGCGGCGACAGCACCAGCCGCGACTTTCCTGCCCCGAACGCGGTCTTGTACGCCTGCAACGTCCGCCAGGTGGCGAAGAACTTCGGGTCGCGCTGGAACGCGTTTGCGTAGATCGCGATCGCCTGCGCCTCGCCCTCGCCGCGCAACCGGTCCGCGTCCGCACGCGCCTGGGCCACCAGCACGGTCTTCTGCCTGTCCGCGTCGGCCTTTATGCGCGCCGAGGCTTCCGCACCTTCGGCGCGCGCCTGCGCGGCCACGCGCTTGCGCTCTGACTGCATGCGCTGAAGTATCGCGTCGGTGTTCTCCTCTGGCAGGTCGGCGCGGCGTATGCGCACGTCGACGATCTTCACGCCGAAATTGTGCATCTCGTCGTTCACCTGGTTCTTGATGGCGGTCATGATCCGCTGGCGCTGGTTGGAGAGCACGTCCAGCAGCGTCTCGCCGCCGAGCACGCGGCGCAGGCTGCTGCTGACGACGGAGTTCAGCCGCGCGCGTATGCCGTCCTCTGTCGGCCCGACCGTCTGGTAATACTCCAGCGGGTTGGTGATCAGGTAGCGGGTGAAGCTGTCGACGATCAGCCGGCGCTGGTCGCCCAGGACCACTTCTTCCTGTGGCGCCTCGTAGTCCAGCAGGCGCTTGTCGAAGACGTTCGCCGTCTGGATCAGCGGCAATTTGAAATGCAGCCCTGGCGTGGTCACCACCTGGCGCGGCTGGCCGAGCTGGGTGATCAGCACGATCTCCGTCTGGCTCACCTCGTAGAAACAGAGGTCGACGGCCACGAAGATGGCAAGCAAGGCGGCAAGACCCGCCACGACGGAGCGGTTCATTTCTGCGCTCCCTGGTCGCCGGCAGGCGCGCTCAGGCCCAGCGTCGGCAGGATGCTCCTCACCTTTTCGTCCACCACGACGGAGGGCGTGTGGGACAGCACATCCTGCATGGTGTCGATGTAGAGGCGCTTTAGCGTCACGTCCTTGGCCTGGCTGTAGGCGGCGTACACGCTGAGGAACCGCTGCGACTCGCCGCTGGACGTGGCGATGGCGGCCGTCTTGGCGCCGTTGGCTTCCGCCAGGATGGCGGCCGACTCGCCGCGCGCGCGCGGCACGATGTCGTTGGCGTAGCTCTGCGCCTCGTTTCGCGCCGTGTCGGCGTCCGTGTTGGCGCGCTGCACGTCGCGGAACGCCTCGATCACGTCGGCCGGCGGATCGACCTTCTGCAGCTGGACCTGGGTGATCTCCACGCCGGATTTATACTGGTCCATGATGGCCTGGGTGCCCTTGGTCACCGCATCCTCGATCGCGGCGCGGCCTTCTGTCAGCGCGGATTGTATGTTCGTGTGGCCGATCACCTGGCGCAGCACGCTCTCGGCCGCCGACTTCACCGTGTAGTTCGGGTTGCGCGTGTAGAAAGCGTAGGCGGACGCGTCCGAAATGCGCCAGAACACGCTGGCGTTGATGTCGACGATGTTCTCGTCGCCTGTCAGCATCAGGCTTTCGGCGGTCACGTCACGCGCCGGCAGGCCGCGCACCGGCTCCTCGCGGCCGCCGCCCAGCGTGCGGCCGGTTATTTCGGGCTCGTCCGTGGTGCTCTGAAAGCCGATCTCCACCCTGTTGATGCGGGTGACCGGCAGGATCTGCACGGTCTCGACCGGCCAGGGCAGATGGTAGTTCAGGCCGGGCGGCGTGCTGCCGACATAGGCGCCGAAGCGCAGCACCAGGCCCTGCTCGTCCGGCTCCACGCGGTAGATCCCGGTGGCCAGCCACAGGGCTGCCACCGCCACCAGCGCCACCACGGCCAGCCCGGCCGATCCGCCGCCGAGGAAGCGCCTGGCCAGCGCGCGCAGCTGGTCGAGCAGGCGCTCCAGTTCCGGCGGTACCTGGCCGCCCGAGCCGCCATTGCCGCCGCCGCTCCAAGGCCCCTTGATGGGCGGGTTGGGTGGACGGCGTGCGCCGCCGCCAATGTTCCAGGGGTTCTGATCGGAGGGCATTCGGAAGGTCTGCTCCTGGACAGGCGCGCGTTTGCGCGAAGACGGGCGCGCATTTGCGCGAGCGGCAAGCTGCGCCATAACCCGGCGGTGGCACGGATATGGACCCGGCCCGGGAGTTTGCAAACCATGACCGTTCCGGCGCCGCGTGAAGACGAGCTGATGGGCGCCTTGCGCGCGGTCGCCGGCCCGGACGGGCGCGACATCGTGGCCGCGGGCCTGGTGGACGGCCTGCAGATCAAGGACGGGCTGGTGCAGCTCGCCTTGCGGTCGGACCGGGCGCAGGTGGGCCGGATGGAGCGCGTGGCCGCCGAAGCCGCCGCCCTGCTGCGCCGCCAGGCGGGTGTGCTGAACGCGTCCGTGGTGCTGACCGCGCACCGGCCCGCCGCACCGGCGGCGCCTGCGATCCCCGCGGCACCTGCCGCGACCTCACTTCGCGCGGCACCTGCCGCGTCTTCTCTTACCGAGCCGCCGCGTGGCGTGATGCGCGGCCACGGCGAGGACCCGGCCGGGGCGAAGTTCCTGCAATCCGTCCGCCGCGTGATCGCGGTGGCGTCCGGCAAGGGCGGTGTGGGCAAGAGCACGGTTGCGGTGAACCTGGCCGCCTCCCTGGCCGGCATGGGGCTGCGCACCGGGCTGATCGACGCCGACATACACGGCCCCAGCATGGGCCGCATGCTGGGCATCACCCGGCAGCCGGAGACGGTGGGCAAGATGCTGCAACCGGTCCAGGCGTTCGGGCTGAAGACCATGTCTATGGCCTATCTGGTGCCGGAGGACCAGGCGATGATCTGGCGCGGTCCGATGGTCATGGGCGCGCTGCAGCAGATGCTCGGCCAGACGGAATGGGGCGAGCTGGACGCCATGGTGATCGACCTGCCCCCCGGCACCGGCGACGCGCAGCTCACTCTGGCGCAGCGCGTGGTGGTGGCGGGTGCGGTGATCGTCAGCACGCCGCAGGACATCGCCCTGATCGACGCCCGGCGCGGCGTCTCGATGTTCGAGAAAGTGGGCGTGCGCATACTGGGCGTGGTGGAGAACATGAGCTTCTTCCACTGCCCGAATTGCGGGCACGACTCGCACATCTTCGGCCATGGCGGCGCGCAGACGGAGGCGCGCCGGTTGGGCGTGCCGTTTCTGGGCGAGATACCGTTGCTGCTGGACGTGCGGCAGGCCGGCGATGCGGGGCAGCCTATCGTGCTGGCCGCGCCTGAGAGTGCGGGGGCGGTGGCGTTCCGGATGCTGGCGAAAACCGTCTGGGGGAGTGTGGAGTAGACTGGCCGGGCTTGAGCGCGACCGTTGCAGAAGCGGGAAGAGACCACGCCGTTCTCCTGCGCGGGAACGCATCATCAAGCTTTCAGATACCTACGCTTTTGCGATGCTTATGGGCAGAGACTGGAGTGTCTGGGTTCGTTCTGACACGGGTCAGGATCGACGCCGCTGGCGATAGGCGGATGAGCAGTTCTGGATGTCAGGTCGGCTGGACATTTGGCATAACGCAAGGAAAGGCCTTCTTTTCCGAGAAAAAGAAGCAAAAAGCTTTTGGTCCGCTGCCGCGGGCGCGCTTTGACGACGCGCATACTACGGAGACACAAAGTTTGCTCTCCAAAACCGCTTTCTTGCTTCCTGCACCACGTGCATTTCCATAAGGTCCCGCAATGCGTCTTGCCCTTTTCGCCCTCCTCGCCGCCCTCCCGTTGCCCGCCATCGCGCAGGATGCCGCGATCGCGCGCCTGCTGGACCAGGTCTCGCCGGAGCGCCTGCGCGCCACGGACACTGCGCTGGTCGCCTTCGGCACGCGCAGTACCTTCTCGGACCACGCCCCGCCCGGCCGCGGCGTGGTCGCCGCCCGCGACTGGCTCGTGGCGCAGTTCCAGGCCATCGCCGCCACCTCCGGCGGCCGCATGAGCGTGGCGCTGGACGAATACGACCAGCCGGCGGACGGCCGCCGGGTGCCGCGCCCGGTGAGGATCTCCAGCGTGGTGGCCACCTTGCGCGGCGACGAGCCGGGCGGGCGCACCTACGTGATGAGCAGCCATTACGATTCGCGCGCCACCGACGACAGCGACGGCACCGCCGATGCGCCTGGCGCCGACGACAACGGCTCCGGCACGGCCGCCGTGCTGGAGGCCGCGCGCCTGATGGCCGGCACGCATCCGCACGCGACGATCGTCTTCGCCACCTATGACGCCGAGGAGCAGGGCCTGTTCGGCTCCGCGCATCACGCGCAGGCGTTGCGCGCGGCAGGCGTGGACGTGCAGGGCGACCTGAACAACGACATCGTCGGCGCATCGGTGGGCGACCGCGGCGAGCGCAACCCGAACCGGGTACGCATCTTCTCAGAGGCGCTGGCGGAAGGTGCTGTCCCGAAGCGGGTGAACGTGCTCGGCAACGAGGAGGATTCGCCCTCGCGCGAGCTGGCGCGATACACCCGCGCCACCGGCAACGCCTACGTGCCGGGCCTGGAAGGCGAACTCGTCTTCCGCGCCGACCGGTTCCTGCGCGGCGGCGACCACGAATCCTTCAACGCCGCCGGCTACCCCGCCATACGCTTCACCGAGCCGGTGGAGACCTTCGCCCATCAGCACCAGAACGTACGCATGGAAGGCGGCGTGCAATACGGCGACCTGCAGCGATACATGGATTTCGACTACCTCGCGCGCGTCACGCGTTACAACATCGCCGTGCTGGCCGCGCTGGCGATGGGTCCCGGCCAGCCGGCGCACGCCTACATACTGACGCATGAGCTGACAAACGACACGTCGCTCAGCTGGACGCCGGTTGCGGGTGCGGCACGCTACGAGGTGGTCCGCCGGCTGACGACCGACGCGGACTGGACCGGCAGCACGGACGAGAAGCAGGCGGTGTCGGTCACGCTGCCCTACTCCAAGGATCAGTGGCTGTTCGGCGTGCGCGCGGTGGATTCGGCGGGGCATGTGGGCGTGGTGACGTTCCCGGAACCAAAGAAATAGCACGAAGACGGAGGTCTGGAGCCTCCAGGCCGCAGCCTGGTTTGGGAAGCCTCATGCCTGCCTGCAGGTATGAGGCAGGCCTTTTTCGATAAGCACCGCCTGCTTCCCGCTACCAGAACTGCGTCCCGGGACCACCCTTGAACGGTCCGACGAACTCGCCGGTGATCCAGCCGCCATAGAACCCGCCCGGCTGCGGCGTCGCGCGCTCCTCGCCCACAAAACACGCATCGACGCGCCCGGCGTAGAGCGCCACGCAATCCTTCAGCGCGGCGTAGGCGAGCGAGGGATCGGGATACGTCCAGGCGACGTCCTCCTCGTTGCGCCCGCCTGCGCTGAGCGACAGGTAATGCGCCACGCCCTTCCACTCGCAAAAGCTGGTGCGCGGCCGGGACGTGAGCGCGCCAGCCAGAAAATCTTGCATCGGCAAATAATAGGTTGGCGGATGGAACGTCTCCAATACACGCCAGGCCCGCGCGGTGTCGGCGACGGTGACACCATTGAGCACAACCTGAACGCGTGCCTCCACGCGCTCAATAGCGGGAGGACGGGGAAAGTCCGCAACGAAGCGCAACCGTGTCATTGCAGGTAACTGGCGCGCGTTTGCAGTTTAGCCACACTTGCCCGGCTACAATACCAGGGGATCACATTTTCGTGGCGCCCAGACATGCGGATAACGGAGACTGGAGGCATGAGCACATTGCAAGCACGCACGATGTCGGACCGGGTTGTTCTAATTCACGACACCTCGGATCGAACGATCATTTCCGAGCTGGACATCGATCAGGCGAGCCTGTTGCTGGAACAGTTGCAAGACGCCGTAAGGCAAACCCTGGCGGCCTTGAGGCAGCGGGCGTCCTGCAGCTTCGCGGTTCAATCCGAAGCCGTGATATAACGCGCGAACGCCGGCAGGGCAGAGCAGCGACAACGCAGTCGCGTTTCATGCCTGTTGTCTTCAGGTAAGGAAAGCTTCGCCGTCACCCCGCCACAGCCTCGGCCGCCCGCATCACCCGAAGGAAATTCCCGCCCCACAAGGCGCCCACCTCGCTATGCCCGTACCCCCGCGCCACCAGCTCCTCCGTCACGGCGAGGCTCTGGCTGGCATCGGCCCATCCGGTGATCGCCCCGCCGCCGTCGAAATCCGAGCTGATGCCGCAATGAGCCATGCCGATGCGGCGCACCACGTAGTCGATATGGTTGCAGAAATCGGCCACCGACGTATCCTCCGCTCTTCCGCGGGCGCGCAGGAACGGCGGCATGGCGGTGATCTGCACCAGGCCTTCGGTGTCGCGCAATGCGTCGAGCTGCATGTCGTCCAGGTTGCGCGGGTGGTTGCACAGGGCGGCCACGCAGGAATGGGTGGCGACGACGGGGCTGCGTGACTGCTGCACCGCCTGCAGCATCGATTGCCGCGACAGGTGGGAGACGTCGACCATGATGCCGAGGCGGTTCATCTCGGCCACCGCCTGGTGGCCGAGCGGCGAGAGCCCGCCATGCAGCGTCTCGCCATCGCCCAGGTCGCGCCGCGGGTTGGCGCTGTCGGCCAGCAGGTTGTGCCCGTTATGGGTGAGGGTGATGTAGGTGACTCCGAGGGCGCGCAATTGCGCCAGCCGGCCCAGATCCTCGCCTATGGCGTGGCCGTTCTCCACCGCCGGCACGATCGCCAGCACGCCGTCCGCGTGGGCGGACTGTATGGCGTCCGCGGTGGTGCAGAGGCGGGCGGTGATGCCGAGCCTGGTCGCGTCCATGCCGCGTATCGTCTCCAGCATGGCGACCGCGCGTGCCCAGGCCTCGTCGCATTGCGCCGGAGTGCGGGCGCTTTGCGGGATGAAGGCCACGAAGCAGCCGGCATCCAGCCCGCCCTGGCGCATCTTCGGCAGGTCCACGTGGCGCGCGGTGGGGCCGAACGGGTCCGGCGAGTGGGGCCAGGGAATGTCTATGTGGCTGTCTAGCGTGAGTGTGGCGCGATGCAGCGCCGCGGCGTCGGTCATGCGTGGCCCTTGGTGGTACTTGCCTCGGGAACATGGGGCTGGCTTGGCAAGATGCACGGCCAGGGGGGGTGGGCGAAAGGGCCTGGCTCTTCGTCGGCAAGCCGGAAAGCTGTTGCTCCTTGCGGAACAGCAGCGAAAACCCTCGCCCCTGTCGGACGCGCGCCGCGCGGAGGTGAGCCTTAACGTTGCGCGCCAGCGCGGAGCCGGCCGTCTGCTTGTTGCCCCGAACGGCCTTGCCCGCCTCGTCCTGCGCCGCCGGGTGCCGGTCTAGACTCCTTTGCCCGGGTTCATGATCCCGTTCGGGTCCAGCGCGCGGCGAACCGCCCGCATCATCCGGACCTCCACTTCCGGCAGCAGGCGCAGCGCCTCGGCCGCGCGCAGCACGCCCAGCCCGTGCTCGGCCGAGACCGTGCCGCCACGCGCCAGGACCAGATCGTGCACGCATTGCGCCACCGCCGCCTCCTGTGCCAGGAACCGCGCCGTCTCCGCCGGCCCGCGCGGCCCGGCGGCCTGCAGCACGTTGTAGTGCACGTTGCCGTCACCGAGATGCCCGAACACACCGGGGCGCAGGCCGGGACACAGCCGCGCGACCGCCGCGTCGGCCGCGGCGATGAACTCCGGCACGGCGGAGAGGGGAAGCGCCACGTCATGCTTCAGGCCGGCGCCGTCCGCCGCCTGCGCGTCGGAGATGCCTTCGCGCAAGGCCCACAGCCTGGCCGCCTGCGCCTCGGAGGCGGCCAGCACCGCATCCAGGGCGAAGCCACGCTCCACGGCCCGCTCCAGCAGCGCCGGCAGCACGTGCGCGTGGGGTGGATCACCCCAGGCGGACACCTCAATCAGCACGTACCAGGGATGGGCCGCCGCGAACGGACGGCGCGCGCCGGCCGCCTGCGCGAGCACGGCGGCCAGGCACGCCTCGCTCATCAGCTCGAACGCGGTCAGTCCGGCGCCCGCGCGATCCTGCGCCAGACCCAGAAGATCGAGCGCCGCCGCCGGCGACGGCACGGCGACGTAGCCCACCTCGCGTGCTTGCGGGCGAGGATACAGTTGCAGCACGGCCGCGGTGATGATGCCCAGCGTGCCCTCGGCGCCGATGAACAGGTCCCGCAGGTCCAGGCCTGCGGTGTTCTTACGCAGCGCGCGCAAGCCGTCCCAAATCTCGCCGGACGGCGTGGCCACTTCCAGCCCCAGGCAAAGCGCCCGCGCCGTGCCGTAACGCAGCACATGCACGCCGCCGGCGTTGGTGGCGAGGTTGCCGCCGATCGTGCAGCTTGCCTCGGCGGCCAGGCTCAGCGGAAACAGCCTGCCCGCCCGCTCCGCCGCAAGCTGCACGTCGTGCAGGAGGCAGCCGGCTTCCGCCACCAGGCTGTTGTTGGCGGCATCGATCCCGCGTATCCGGTTCAGCCTGCCAAGCGATACGACGACGGCGCGGCCGGTGCCATCCGGCACCGAGCCGCCTGCCAGCCCGGTGTTGCCTCCCTGCGGCACCACAGGCACCCGGTTGGCGTGGCACCAGCCCAGTATGGCGGCCACGTCCCGCGCCGTGTCCGGCATGGCCACCGCTTGGGCGCGTCCGTGCCACCGCCTGCGCCAGTCGGTCAGGAACGGCGCCATTTCCTCCGGCGATGTCAGCAGGCGTCCGGCGAAGCAGCCGCGCAGCGACGCGATCGCGCCGGGTCCGGGGGGCGTCATGCCGGTGGGCAAGCAGCGGTGGATCAGGCCGCCGCGACGGGCTGCAGCAGGCGCTCCACTTTCGTGCCCTCCGGGACGATAAGCAGGTTTCCCGGCTGGCTGGCCCTGGCCGTCGTCACCGCATGTTTGGGGCATACGCCCAGGCACGCCACCTCTATCAGGCCCACTTGCCCGCGTTGCCCGGACGTGCGCAACGCGGCCCGCATGGCGCGCCGCAGCGTCTCCTTGCCGTCCTTGCCGAAACCGCCGTCCAGCTTGCGGCTGCACTTGCGGCAGATCAGCAGGGCATCCGTCCAGCCGGTGGCTATGGTGTGGAGCTGGTTGTCGTCGATCGCGCGGTGCTTTGCCATTTTGGCGTAACGCGCGGAGCAAGGAAGCAAGGCCTTCTTTTTTGAAAAAGAAGCAAAAAACTTTTGCTCCCTGTCGGCGCGTGCTGACACCCGCGCCGGCAGGGTTTTTGATCTTTTTCGAAACGGACTGCTCGCGCTGCTCTACGGTGGCGCCCATGCACCGCCGCCGCTTCGCGCCAGCCGATCAGCTTCTGTTCGCCGCACTCTCGGGCGACAGCAACCTCATGCACATGGACGCACTTGCGGCGCGCCGCACCCAGGCCGGCGTGCCTGTGGTGCACGGCATACATGCGCTGCTCTGGGCGCTCGATCGCGCGGCCTCCGACGGGCTGGATCTGGGCCGGTTGCAACAGCTCAAGGTGCAGTTCGCCAAATTCATCCCGGTGGGCCGGGAAGCAACGCTCGACATCTCGCAGCCCGGCCCCGCCAGCGCGCGCCTGACGATCAACACCGGGGGGCTGGCCGCGATCGTAGCCCTCCTGCGCTTCGGCGAGCGCCCGTCCGGGGTGGCCGCGCGCCCGTCCCCTGCAG
>CAHJWU010000033.1 GCA_903643085.1 Rhodospirillales bacterium | reverse complement strand
GTCGCGCGGCGGCGGCGGCCGCGCCAGCAGCGCGCGCAGGTCTGAAGGTGGCATGCCGCGCCAGAGCTGGCGCAACGCGCGGTGCGCAGCCGCAAAGTCCGCGACCGGCACGGCGTAATGGTGCGGGAACAGGGTGAAGCGATAGCGCGGGTCGTCCAGCGGCAGCAGGTCCGTCGAGGGCGACTGGGCCGGATTGAACAGGCCCAGCACGGGGATATGCACTGTCTCGGCCTCTGAAAGCCAGGCGGCCAGCCAGCTGAACGTGCTTATGGCCGGCACGACGTGGCGGCTCGCGCGTATGTAGGCGAAATCCGCCACCGCGCCCTGGCTGGGTATGTAGCGCGCCGTGCGGAACCGCGCCCGCAGGGCGGCCATGTAGGGCGAGTCGTCGAGCTGGCCGATGAAGACGGGCGATAGTCCGGTGGCCTCAAGCAGGGCGGCATAGAAATCAAGCGGTATCAGCACGTAGTCCGGGTGATGGGCGTCCAGTATGTCGCCCTGGCGTATGTTGCACAGCAGTTCGCCTGGCCCGGCGCCGCTGACGGAGGGCGTGCGGAACGTGGCGCGGTAGGCAGCGGGCGGCAGGAAGTTGGCCATCCGCTGGGCATAGGTGCGTATGTCCACGCGATCGACCGTGCCGCTTTGCAGCGCCGCCGCCAGCCGCTCCAGCGCCAGCGCGGGACTGTCCACCACCAGGCCGTGCTGCACGTCACCTGTGCAGGGCGGGATCTGGATGCCCCACTCCGGCAGATGTATCTGCACCAGCCTTGCCCCTGGCACGCGCGCGGCGAGGCTGAGCGCGGCCATGTACTGGATCATCCTGTTGCCCAGGTTGCCCATGGGTGAAACCTGTATCACCGGCGCGCGCTGGCCATCCTGCGGCGCCCATGCTTTTGAAGGCTTCGAAGCCTGCGCCTGCAGTTGGCCCTGGACCTCGGGAGCATCAGCTATCACACACCTCCTGACGTCCGGAAGACACCACGATGAAATCCGCCGTCTGCCTGATCGTGCGCAACGAGGCCCGCGACATTGCCGAGTGGATTGCTTTCCACAAGGTGGCCGGGTTCGACACGCAGATCATCTTCGACAACCGATCCGACGATGGTACCACGGAGATCGTCAAGGCCGCCGCCACACGGCTCGACATACGCTACCACCACTGGCCGCACTCCGGCCCAGATAGCCAGGTGATGGCTTATGAAGCGGCATGCGCCGCCTACCGGCTGGAATTCGACTGGATCGCCTTCATCGATTCCGACGAGTTCGTGGTGATCGCCGGCGGCGAGGCGGTCAACGACTACCTGGCGCGCTTCGAGGGCTGGAGCGGCGTGGCGCTGAACTGGGCGATCTACGGCTCGGACGGCCATACCGAGTTTCCGGACGGGCTCGTGCTGGAAAGCTTCACCCGGCGTGCGCGCGCCGATTTCTTTCCCGCCAGGCACGTGAAATCCATCATACGGCCCGGCTTCGCCGCCCGCTGCCTGAACCCGCATTGCTTTGACCTGCGCGGCCACCGCCTCGGCAGCTACGCCACGCCGAGGCAGAAGGCGATGCACTGGTGGCCCGCGCCTGAGCTGGGCGGCATCCTGCCTGGCGTGGGGCTTGACGTGCCGGATTACGGGACGGCCCGGGTGAACCATTATTTCACCCGCTCGCGCGCGCACTGGCTGGCGAAACTGAAACGCGGCTACCCCAGTGACGTGGCCATACGGAAGATGGCGGAATTCGACGAGTACGACCGGAACGATTTGCCGGACGCCCTGCCCGCGTCCGTCATCGAAGCCGTCAGAGGAGAACTCGACGGCGTGCCAAAAACTTCGCAGATGTCCAAAAACGCGTAGCTCACGAATTGTTATCATTTGTGTGGCAAGCATTGCGGAATGGCTACGCGGGTCGGCGCTGCCGCCGGCGATTACCAAATTGATAATTTGCGGCAACTGATATGAATTTTTAGATTGCCTTGGCGCGTCATGAGGCTTAATCGTTACAAGTCCATTGAGGTTTGCCGAAACACGTGCTGGTTGGTCAGGAGTGGGAGTTCATGCAGGCGAGATACTTCATGACCGGGATCGTTGCACTGTTCCGAGCCTGGCGAGCGGATCGGCGGGCAGTGACCGCCCTGGAGTATGGGATCATCGCCAGCATACTCGGGCTGGCGCTGGTTACGATATTTGGCAGTTTCGGCAAGACGTTGACCACGCTGTTCTCACGCGTGGGCACGTCTATTTAGGCGCGCCCGCGGAGACGCTGACCGCCTTGCGCGCCAGCGTGTCCAGCGCATGCAGAAAGCGGGACCGGTCGGAAGCGGTCATCGCAGCAGGCCCGCCGGTCACCATCCCTATCTCGCGCATGTGCGCCGAAACCGCCCGTCCCGCTAGCGCTGTCCCGATATTGTCGTCCGTCCAGACACGCCCGTGCGACGATACGGCCCGCGCACCCGCCGTCAGGCAACGCGCGGCCAGAGGGATGTCCGACGTCACGCACACATCGCCTGGCGTGATCCGCTCGGCGATCCAGTCATCGGCCACGTTCGCCCCCTCGGCCACAGTCACCATGCGCACGAAGGCCAGCCCTGGCGGCCGTATCGGGCGGGAGCCGTTGGAGACGACCACTACGTCCACCCCCAGCCGGCCAGCCACGCGATAGACCTCCTCGCGCACCGGGCAGGCGTCGCCGTCCACGTAGATCGTGGTCAAGACTTGCGGGCGAACCGCGAGAGCGCCACCGCATCCTCGGGCCGCTTTGACTGGAAGAACGTGTAGTGCAGCGTGATTTCGTGCATGTCGCCGGCATCCACGTCTTTCGCCATCGCCGGATCGACGAAAAACGTCACCGGCATCTGCACGTGCTCTCCGGCGCGCAACCGCTCCTCGTTGAAGCAGAAGCACTGGATCTTCTTGAAATACGGCCCGACCTTGTCCGGCGTCACGTTGAAGGTGGCGTGCCCCACGATGTCGTGGTCAGAGCGGTTGGTCGCCTCGAAGAACGCCATCGCGTCCTGGCCCAGATGCACGCGCACCGAGCGCTGCGATGGTTCGAACGCCCAGGGCAAGTTCGGCGCCACCGAGGTGTCGAAATACACCGTGACCATGCGGTCGGTCTGCGTGGTGCTGCCGGTGGCCACGCGCTGCGTGGTGCCGCCGGCGCCGGTGACCTGGCAGAACAGGCGGTAGAGGGTGACGGAATAGGAGGTTATGCCGGTCATGACGGCTATCACCGTACAAAAGGCGATGACGATCGGGGCTTTGCGCATGCGCGGTAGGTGGGAAGGCAAGGCAAGGCAAGCAGTCCTTTTTTGAAAAAAAGGACCAAAAAACTTTTCTCTCCCCGCCTGCATGGAGGCGCGCGCCGGTTCTGCCAACACGCGCATCGGCACTGCGGGCCCTGGTCATGGTGGAGGCGGCAAGACAAAAGTTTTTTGCTTCTTTTTTCAAAAAAGAAGGCCTTGCTTCCTTTTTCCCCGGTTCCGCGCCATTCACCCGCCTCATGCAGCGCGTACTCTCCGGCATCCAGCCTTCCGGCATCCCCACGATCGGCAACTACCTGGGCGCCATACGCCAGTGGGTCGCCTTGCAGGACACCCACGAGTGCCTGTTCTGCATCGTGGACCTGCACGCGATCACCAGCTTCCAGGACCCGGCAAAGCTGCGCGCACAGACGCTGGAAATGGCCGCCACCCTGCTGGCCTGCGGCATAGACCCGGCGCGCAGCGCGCTGTTCGCCCAATCCGCCGTGCACGCCCATGTCCGCCTGGGCTGGATCTTCAACTGCATCGCGCGGCTCGGCTGGCTGAACCGGATGACGCAGTTCAAGGACAAGGCCGGAAAGGATCGCGAGGCCGCGTCGGCCGGCCTCTACGTGTATCCCAACCTGATGGCGGCAGACATCGCCGCCTACCGTGCCACGCGCGTGCCGGTGGGCGACGACCAGCGCCAGCATCTCGAGCTCGCCAACGACATCTGCGAGAAGTTCAACCATGATTACGGCGTGGACTTCTTCCCGCGCATTGAGCCGCTGATCCTGGGCGAGGCAGCGCGCGTGATGAGCCTGCGCGACGGCACGCGCAAGATGAGCAAGTCCGACCCCTCCGACCAGAGCCGCATCAACCTGACCGACGACGCGGACGCGATCGCCCAGAAAATTCGCCGCGCCAGGACCGACCCCGCGCCGCTGCCGAGCGAGCCGGCCGGCCTGGCGGAGCGCCCCGAAGCCCGCAACCTGGTCGACATCTACGCAGGCATGGCGGGCACGGATGCCGCCGCGGTTCTGGCCGAGCACGGGGGACGCGGCTTCGGCGCGTTCAAGGACGCGCTGGCCGGCCTGCTGGTGGCGCGCCTGGCGCCGATCACGGCGGAGACCACGCGCCTGCTGGCGGACGAGGCGCATCTGCGCGAGGTGCTGGCCGGGGGTGCTGCGCAAGCGCGCGCTTTGGCTGATCCGATCGTCGCGCACGTTGAGCGTTTGGTAGGGTTTTTGGCTTAGAAGAAAGCAAGACCCGCTTTTTCGAAAAGAAGCACAAACTTTCACGTCCGCACCTGCACCGACACAGGTCCTGGTCCGTCAGGCCGCGTATCGGCAGACCAGGACGCCTGTGCGCGCAGCAGCCAGGAGTAAAATTTGCTTCTTTACTCGAAAAGAAACACCCGCTTTCTTCTCGAATCCGGAATGTTCTTGACTCTTTACGCCCCCGTATCGCATCGCTACAAGCAATGCGTCGCCTGACACTCCTTCTCTGCCTGATATCCGCGCCGGCCCAGGCCGCCGACCTGGCCGGCCGCATCGCCTACCTCGACATCATCCGGCGCGAGGCCGCCTTGCGTGGCGTGCCCGCCGCCCTGGCCGACGCGGTGGCCATGGTGGAGACCGGCTACCGCGCGGACGCCGTAGGCACCTCCGGCGAGATCGGCATCATGCAGGTGATGCCCGCCACCGCACGCCAGCTCGGCTTTTCCGGCACGCTGGACGACCTGTTCGCGCCGCCCACCAACATCGCATTGGGTGTCGAATACCTTTCCCGCGCCTGGCAGGCGAGCGGCGGAAGCATCTGCCGCGCGCTGATGAAATACCGCGCCGGACTGGCCGAGGAGGTGATGACGCCGCTCTCCGGCCAGTACTGCACACGCGCGCTGAGCTGGCTGGCCAGCTCGGGCAACGATCTCGGCACGCCGGCGCCGTCCGCACAGCTAACGCCCGACCCTCACGTGATCGCGATGCCGGGCGCCACGGTGCCGCCCCAGCTTGTCCGGCCCGCACTGGCGGAGGCGCCGTACCGGCGCAGCATGGCGGACCGGGAAGCGGCCGTGCAGGCAAGGTTTGACAGTCACGTCCGCCGGCCGGTCGATACGCTGGCGCGGGTTTCGGCGGCTATTGCGGCGGCGACGAGCGAGCCGGAAGAGTAAGGAAGCAGTCCTTTTTTGAAAAAAAAGGACCAAAAAACTTTTATCTCCCCGCATTTGCACCAGACGGGTGCCTCCGGATACACCGAAGCCGCGGAGCAGCGGGAAGCAAAAGTTTTTGCTTCTTCTTTCAAAAAAGAAGGCCTTCCTTGCCCAAACCCACAATGCTCCTGATCCTCGACGGCTTCGGCTGGCGCGAAGACCCTGCCGACAACGCCGTGGCGCAGGCCCGAACCCCCAATTTCGACGCGCTCTGGGAGACCTGTCCGCACGCCTTTCTGCGCACCGACGGAGACGAGGTGGGCCTGCCTGACGGCCAGATGGGCAACTCCGAGGTCGGTCACCTCAACATCGGCGCCGGTCGGGTCGTGCGCCAGGAGCTTGCGCGCATCGGAGCCGCGATACGCGACGCCAGCCTGGCAAGCAGGCCTGCGCTCGAGAAACTGATCGCCGCCGCACGGCGCACCGGCGGCACCTGCCATTTGGTGGGCCTGGTGTCGGACGGTGGCGTGCACGCCCCTCAGGACCATGCACTGGCGTTGGCGCACATACTCGATCAGGCCGGCGTGCCGGTGGCCGTGCACGCCATCACGGACGGACGCGACACCGGGCCGCGCACCGGCGCCGGCCTCATGGCAGCGTTCGAAGCGGCACTTCCCGCAGGCGCGCGCATCGCCACGGTGTGCGGGCGCTTCTACGCCCTGGATCGCGACAACCGCTGGGAGCGCGTTGCCCGCGCCTGGCGCGCCATGGCGCTCGCTCAGTCGGACAACCGGTTCGCCAGCGCCGCCGACGCCATAGCGGCCGGCTATGTGCAGGACGTGACTGACGAATTCCTCGATCCCGCCTTGATCGGGCCCTACCAGGGAATGCGGGATAATGACGTGCTGCTGTGCTTCAACTTTCGCGCGGACCGGGTTCGCGAGTTGCTCGCCGCCTTGATCGACGACGCCTTTACCGGCTTCGAGCGCCCTGACCGCATCCAGTTTGCCGCCGTGGCCGGCATGACGCAATACAGCGAGGCGCTCGCCGGCCAGATGGACGCGCTGTTTCCGCCCGTGACGCTGGACCGCATACTGGGCGAGGTGGTGGCGGATTCCGGCCGCACCCAGCTCCGCCTGGCGGAGACCGAGAAATACCCGCACGTCACTTATTTCCTGAACGGCGGCGAGGAGACGCCCTATGCGGGGGAGGACCGCATCATGGTGCCCTCACCGAAGGTGGCCACTTACGACCTCCAGCCAGAGATGAGCGCGCCTGAGCTCACACGACGCGCCTTGGCCGCCATCACAGGCGGCACCTACGACCTGATCGTGATGAACTACGCCAATCCGGACATGGTGGGCCACACAGGCGTGCTGAAAGCGGCCATTCGTGCCGTCGAGGCGGTGGATGACGGGTTGGGCCACATCGCGGCGGCGATCACGGCCGCCGGCGGCGCGCTGCTTGTCACGGCGGACCACGGCAATTGCGAGATGATGCGCGACCCGGAGACCGGTGGGCCGCATACGGCCCATACGACCAATCCTGTTCCGGTGCTTCTGGCCGGCAGACCAGGCGTTTCGCTGCATGACGGACGGCTGGCCGACCTGGCGCCCACCCTGCTGGCGCTTATGGGCCTCGATGTACCGGGCGAGATGACCGGCAGACCGCTTTACAATTAGACGATCCCCGCCTGCACAGCCGGAACGCTGGTCCGCTCAAACAGCCAGATCGGCGGGCCCCATCGACTTGATCAGGTCGAACACACGCTTGCGGACCGAGGGGTCGGTGATGCGGTAATAGGCGCGCACCAGCTCCAGCGTCTCCCGCTTGGCGAGCGGATCATCCACCGGGCCGCCGAACTCGCTGCGCTCTGCAAAACCCGCCACGTGGGTGGAACCATGGCCGTTTCCGGAAGTGTCCGGCATGTCGTCGAAGAAGAAGCTGATTGGCACGTCCAGGACGCGCGAGAGATCATACAGGCGCGAAGCGCCGACGCGGTTCACGCCGCGCTCGTATTTCTGCACCTGCTGAAACGTCAGCCCGAGCGCCTCGCCGAGCCGCTCCTGCGACATGCCCATCAAGGTCCGTCTTAGACGGATGCGCGACCCTACATGAACGTCAATCGGGCTGGGCCGGCTTTCGCCGGACTCGCTGGCAGAACCTTCAAACGTCGCAGCATTTCGAGACATCCGGACAGCTCTCTCACTACCATCACCAGATTGCCTGGCTTGCTCAGCTTGTATCGTTGCAACTCCAAATTGTCAACAAAGTTTTCGCTTTTCTCAGGTATAATCTTCTTTTTTATACAATTTCAGCTTCACAAGTTCGGCAACCAATCCGGCTGACGCAAGTATTGCGGCCAGCAAACCAGGCGCCCAAAGGCCGAGACGCGCGAAAACGGTAGGCGGTAACGGACCGGGAACAGGCAGAGCCAGGACACCCTGCTCGTTTAATCCGATACCGCCCATGATCCGGCCGTGCGCGTCGATGATCGTGGAGATTCCGGTGTTCGCCGCCCTGACCATCGGCAAACCCTCCTCGACCGTCCGCATGCGGGCGGCGGCAAGATGCTGCCGCGGACCCGCCGAGTCGCCGAACCAGGCGTCGTTGGTGATGTTGACCAGCATGGCAGGCCGGTCGCCCCAATCCACCACCTGTGCCGGGAAGATCGCCTCGTAGCAGATGAGCGGACCCACCGCGCCCAACCCGGCCAGATGCAACGTGCGCAAACCTGGTCCCGCCACGAAACCCTGCTCGCCCAGAATGAAATTCGCATAAACTGGAAAATATTCGCCAAACGGAACCAGGTGCGCTTTGTCATACACGCCCGCCATGCTGCCATCCGGCGCCACCGCAACCAGACTGTTATGGGCGACCGTGGGCGATTCGAAGCGCTCGGTGCCGGCAAGCGTCATCAGCGCCGGCGCGGCGGCATCGGCTATCGCCTTACGGGCGAGCGCATCCTGTGCCAGGGCGAACGGGCTCGCCGTCTCCGGCCAGACCACCAGCAGGCGCCCGCCGCCCGCCGCCCGCACGCCCTGGCGCGTCAACGCCAGGTAGCGGTTGAACACACGCTCGGCCCATTCCCGCTCCGCACCGTGATCGCGGTGATCCTGCTCGGAGACGTTGCCCTGCGCGATCACCGCGGTGATGCCTGACCCGGGGGCCTGCTCCCGCAGGTGCCAGGCGCCGACCCCAAGCCAGACCACAAGCAAGGCGGCAGCCGCAAGCAGGCCAGGCCGGCCGAGAGTCACGCTGCCCGCCGCCAGGACGGTGGCCAGGGTCAGCCCGCCTATCCCCACCCACGCAGCCGGCTGGATCATCGCCAGGCCCAGCCAGCCCGGCATCTCCCAGACGCTGCCGAGCTGGTTCCATGGAAAGCCGCTCATCACGAACTCGCGCGCGATGTCGCCCAACACCCAAAACCCCGCCAGCACGCAGAGCCGCCGCCAGCCGGCCGGCACCAGGCGTGCCACCGCGCACGGCACCGCCACGAACAGGCCCAGCACGAACGAGAGCAGCGGCACCACGATCGGCACCGCCCACCAGAACTCGCGCGCCATCACCATCACCGCGAAGGTGACCCAGTAGAGCCCGGCGATGCTGAGCGCGAAGCCGAACATCAGGCCACGCAGCCCGGCCGCGAGAGCACCCGGCGCGCCGGCGATGAGCGCCAGCAGACCGGGGATGGCGATCAGCAGCAACGGCGGGAGCGTGAACGGCGGCAGCGCGCCGGCGGCGATGACGCCGAGCATGGCGGCGGCCAGGTAGGCCCGCTTGCCGCGCAGATGTTCCAGGAAAGACAAGCGGGCAGACTTCCTTTGCCAAACAAGAAAGCAGGCCTTTCTTTCAAGAAAGGCCTTGCTCCCGTCAGTCCAGCGCATCCCGCAACTGCCGCTCGTAGTGCCGGTAATATTTGTCCGTCACCAGATCCGTCTTCACCACGATCGCCACGTCGGTCGTGTTGAACTGGTGGTCGATGACGGCGCCGTCGCCGATGAAGCAGCCCAGCCGCAGATAGCCCTTGATCAGCGGCGGCAGGCCGGCCATCGCGCGGCGGCTGTCCAGCTCGTCCGGGTCGATGCGCCGCATCTCCACGTAGCGGTCCGCCAGCGCGCGCGGCCGCAGCGCCGGCGGGGCCAGGTGGTTGTTATACAAATAGGTCAGCTCGGCCGCCCACTGGTCCGGATCCGTGCTGGGCAGGCTGGCGCAGCCGAACATCAGGTCTATCTGATGACGGAACACATAAGCCGCGATGCCGCGCCACAGAAGCTGCATCGCGGCGCGCGAGCGGTAGCCGGCATCCACGCAGGAGCGGCCCAGCTCAAGCAGCTTGCCCTGGAAGCCGATGAGCCGCGAAAGGTCGTATTCCTCGTCCGAGTAGAACCGGCCGATCTGTTCGGCGGCGTCCTGCGTCATCAGCCGGTAGGTGCCCACCACGCCTTCCGGCCCCGGCCCTTTCGCGTGATCGATCACCAGCAGGTGGTCGGCCACCGCGTCGAACGCGTCCACGTCGCGGCGCGACATGCGCGCGGCCTCTGACGGCTCGGCGCGCATCTCCTCGTAGAACACCCGCCAGCGCAGCGACTGCGCAGCGTCGATCTCGGCTTCGGTCGAGGCGATCCGCACGCCGAGATGACCCGCGCGCAACTCGCCGAAGCCGCGGTCGTCGTCCGGCCCGAGCGGCGGGCCCCTGCCGCTTCAGGCCGCCAGTGATCCCGCCATGGGCGCCGGGCAGTATCTTCGTCTCAGCCGTCATCCTGCTGCTCCGTTCGGCCGCCTGGCGGCCTGCACACTCCTAGCCTCGCCGGCCGGCGCGGCTTCGGATGCAATGGTCTGCGCGCCGCCCGTGTCCGCACCCGGGCGCATTTCCGGCACAGCCTGCGGGCTGTTCGCGGCCAAGCCCTGCGCGCTGTTCGCGCCCAAGCCCTGCGCGCTGTTCGCGCGACGCCCGTAGATCTCCAGCCGGGTGGAGACAAGCTCGAAGCCGAGGCGGGATGCGATCTGCTCCATCAGCCGCTCGTGCTCGCCGCCCTCGAACTCGATCACCCGGCCGGTGTCTATGTCGATCAGATGGTAATGCCGCCCGTGCTCCGTAGGCTCGTAGCGGGCACGGCCGCCGCCGAAATCGCGCCGCTCCAGTATGCCGCGCTCCTCCAGCAGGCGCACGGTGCGGTATACGGTGGCGATCGAGATGCGGCCGTCCAGCGCGGAGGCGCGGCGGTAGAGCTCCTCGACGTCCGGATGATCCTCTGCGTCCGACAGCACGCGGGCGATGACACGGCGCTGCCCGGTCATCTTCAACCCGTGCTCCACGCAGATGCGCTCGATGCGCGATGTCATCCGCTCTCCACTCGGGCCCGGCCCGGTTGCTGGGTAGCCGATGGGGGGGCGGGTTGTCGATAAGCGGGCGGAAGAAAGCAGGCAGTCCTTTTCTGAAAACAAGGACGGAAAACTCCTGCTCCTGGCGCTTGCAAGAAGCGCGCAGGTCCGGCCGGCGCCGGTGCGTGTAGGACCTGCGCCGGCCGTGGCGCAGGCGGTGAGCGAAAGTTTTTTGCTTCTTTTCGAAAAGCAGGCCTTTCTTGCCTCATCTCCAACAGGACGCCCGCTTGATGAAGTTCACCCTCCCCGTCGCCCTGGCCGCCCTGGCCGCCGCGTCCCACGCCCGGGCCGAAAGCTGCTTCCAGACCCTGGCCGCGACACGGAATTTCACGCTCGGCCAGCCGGTGCACGCAATGCCCTCGCCGGACGGCAGGCGCGTGCTGTTCCTGCGCAGCGGACCGCGCGAGACCAAACTCGGCCTGTATTCGCTGGACCTGGCCACGCGCGCCGTGACCGCGCTGGCGCAGCCGGCCGCCACCGAGCACCTGAGCGTGGAGGAGCGCGCCAGGCGCGAGCGCCTGCGCATGACGCTGACCGGGATCACCGATTTCGCGATCAGCGAGGACGGCGCCCGCGTTCTGGTCTCCCAGGGCGACCACCTCTCGGTCGTGGCGTTGCCGGGCGGCGCGGTGTCGCCGGTGCCGGGCGCCGGCTGGATCGCGCCGCATCTCTCGCCGGACGGACGGTTCGTGGAGGGGGTGCGCGACAACGACGTGCACGTAGTGGAGCTGGCCACCGGGCAGGACCGGCCCGTCACCACGGGCGGCACGGACGTGGTGACGCACGGGCTGGCGGAGTTCGCAGCCTCCGAGGAGCTGGACCGGTCGGACGGCACCTGGTGGTCCCAGGACGGCGGCAAGCTCGTCTATGAAGAAGCCGACAGCTCCGGCGTGGAAAAGCATTACATCGCCGATCCGGAGCACCCCGCCGCGGAGCCGACGGAGTTTCGCTACCCGCGGGCCGGCACGGCGAACGCGAAGGTGCGGCTGGGGCTGGTGGCGCGCGAGGGCGGGGCCACCACGTGGATCGACTGGGACCATGCCGCCTACCCGTATGTGGCGCGCGTGGTCTGGCAGAAGCAGGGCAGGCTGAGCCTGGTGCTGCTGAACCGGGCGCAGACGCGCGAGGCGGTGGTCGCCGTCGATCCGGGCACCGGCCGCACGACCACGCTGGTGACGGAGACCGATCCGGCATGGATCAACCTGGACGCGATGCATGGGGCGGGGCTGACCGGCGGGCACACGCTGCCCTACTGGCTGCCGGACGGCTCGGGCTTCCTGTGGGCGGCCGAGCGCGGCGCGCATTGGCAACTGGAGTTGCGCGGCGCAGACGGCGCGCTGACCCGCGCAGTGACCCCGCCCGACCTGCCCTTCCTCGCGTTCGACGATTTCGATCCGGCGACGCGCCTGGTGACGGTGACCGCGAACCCGGACCGGCTGGGCAGCGGCCTCTTCCAGATGAAGCTGGACGGCGGGGCGGCGGCGCCGCTGGCCGCCTCGCCCGGGCTGCATGACGGCATCTTCGACGAGCACCAGCACACGATCCTGCTGGACAGGACCGAAGGTGCGGACGGCGCAGTCGCCACGAACGTGCGCAACAGCGCCGGCCGCGTGCTGGCCACCCTGCCGAGCGTGGCCGAGCAGCCGGCCGCCGTGCCGAAAGTGGATTACCGCCAGGCCGGCGCGTTGAAGATGGATGCCGCCGTGCTGCGGCCCGCCGGCGCCAAGCCGGGAGAGCACTTCCCCGTGGTGCTCTACGTCTAGGGCGGGCCCACGGTGAAGGTGGTGGTGCGCAACCCGCGCGCCTACCTGGAAAACCAGTGTCTGGCCGACCAGGGCTTCATCGTCGCCAGCCTGGACGGCCGCGGCACCCCCGGCCGCGACCATGACTGGGAACGCGCGACCAAGCTCAATTTCATCGACATCCCGCTGCAGGACCAGGTGGACGGGCTGCAGGCGCTGGGCCACGACATACCCGAGATGGATCTGGGCCATGCCGGCATCACCGGCTGGTCGTTCGGCGGGTACTTCACCGCCATGGCCACCACGCGCCGGCCGGACGTGTTCCGCGCCGGCGTGGCCGGCGCGCCCGTGGTGGATTTCGCCGACTACGACACGGCTTACACGGAGCGCTACCTGGGCACGCCGCAGGCCCAGCCGGACGCTTACAGGAAGACCAGCGTGCTGACCTACGCGGCCGCGTTAAGCCGGCCGCTGCTGATCATGCACGGGCTGACCGACGACAACGTGTATTTCCAGAACAGCGTGAAGCTGACGCAGGCGCTGATCGCCGCGGGCAGGCCGTATCAGCTCTTGCTGCTGCCCGGGACGCATCAATTGCCGGATCCGGTGCTGCGGGCTCGGGTGGATGAGGCGCGGGCGGGGTTTTTGGCGGAGAAGCTTAGGAAGTAAGCAAGGCCTTCTTTTTTGAAAAAAAGAAGCAAAAAACTTTTGCTACCCGGCATTCTCAAGGTGCGTGTTTCTCATGCAGCACCCGGACGCTGCAGATGCGTGGAGACAAAAGTCTTTTGCTTGTTTTCTTCAGAAAAGAAGGCCTTGCCTTGCCTACGTCACCGCCAGGATAGCTCCCGTCAGGTGGTACAAGCTGCTCGCCGGCGCCGGCACCTCCGCGAACGACCCGTCCGCCAGGCGCCGCTCATGCCACAACCCGTCAGGACGCAGATGCGCCGCCAGCGCGCGTACGGCTTGCAGCTGCCGCGCTTCGCAAGCGTCGGCGCGGAGAAACTCCGCGCGCAGGCGTTCGGTCTGCGGCCACAGGCGCGAGCCGGCGGCGTGGACGGTGCCGTCGCTGTTCAGCTCGTCGAACACCGCGCCTGTTGCCGGATTGAGGGCGTAGCGGTCGGCAAAAATCATCAGCCGCGCGGGGATGTCCTGCGGCACGGCAAGGCCGAGCGCTTTCGCCTGATGCAGCAGCCAGACCCATTCGCAATGATGACCAGGTTCCACAAGGAACGTGCCGCTATCGCGAACAGGCTCCAGCGCGTCGTCGAAAAACTCCGGCAGCGCGCCCGATCGCCCGTCGAACAGGCGCCCGGCGAACAGGTCCACAAGGGATTGCGCCCGCGCCAGAAAAACATCGTCGCCGAATGCCGCGGCAGCCGAGAGCAACGCCTCCAGCAGGTGCATGTGAGGGTTCTGCCGGCGCGGCAACGCCGGCGGCAGGCTCTCCAGGTAGCCGCCGGCCGGATGGGAGAACCGCTCGTCCAGCCAGGCCAGCAGCGCCAGTGCCGGTGGACGCAGGGTTTCCACGCCAACCACCGGCGCCGCGCTCGCAAGTGCGAGCAGCACGAATGCATGGTCGTAGAGGTCGCGCGTGTGGTCGATGGGTTTGTGTGCCAGGTCGAAGCGCCAGGCGTATCCGCCGTCTTCCAGGGCCGCGTGCGTTTCGAGGAAACGTAGCCCCAGCCTCACGGCTTGCTCCGCATCGGGCACGCCCAATGCGTGCGCCTGGGAGAACACGACGATCTGCCGTGCGACGACGCGCAGGCGGCGGAACGGCGCCGCGCAACGATGCGTGCGCAGGTCCAGCGCTTCGAAAAAGCCGCCGCGCGCGTGGTCGATCCCGTGCGCAAGCCATAAAGGAAGGGCGGCGTCCACCAGCCAGGCGCGCAACTGTGCCAGTTCGGCGTGCATCAGAAAGAGAGGCCTTCTTTTAAAGACACAGGCGTTCTGGTTCCCAAGAACAGCTGCCTGCTTATTTGCCTGGCTTACGGAACCGAAATGCGAACTGATCCGTGTGGCCCTTCACTGCCGGGTCGAACACCTTCAAGGTGTGCGCATCGGCAGGATTGGCCAGCACGTCCGTGGTGCCGTCCAGAACGAAGCCGGCCGCCAGCACCTGCGCCTTTACCGTCTCCGGATCGATCCGGTGCAGCGTTTTCGGCGCGGTGTCGCTGGCGCCCGCCAGCGCCACGTGATCCACCACGACGAACACGCCGCCCGGCTTCAGCGCGCGGAAGATCGCGGCATCGGCAGCCGCCGCGTGCTGCGCGCCGAAGAAGCCATACAGGTCGTGATAGTTATCGCTGGTCCAGACGAGATCGAGCTGGCCGGACGCCAGGGCGCGCGCGCCCGTATCGTCCACCGGCTCGACCTCCTCCGTGACGTTGGCGAACTCCGGCTGCTTCACGATCGCCTCGGTCGGCAGCACCATCTTCGGCGTCTTGCCCAGCTCGGCCGGTATCACCGCGAACACGTGGCCCTTGGGGCCGGCGAGGTTGCTGAACAGGCGCGTGAAGTAGCCGCCGCCGGGCACGAAATCGGCGATGCGGTCGCCTGGCCTGGCGCCGGAGAAGACGAGCAACGCCAGCACGTGGCGGTCGGTGTCGCGGGCCACGTCGTCGGCCGGACGATCCTTGCTGGCGATGGCCTGCGTCACGTAGTCGGGCACCGCGGCGGACAGGACCAGGGCGGCAAGGGCGGCGGCGAGACGTTTCATGGGTGACTCCAGCAAGGAAGGCCTGCTTTTTGAAAAAGCAGGCAAAAGTTTTTGCTCCCCTCGCATTTGCACCAGTCGGCCTTGCCAGGAAAGACCGAAGCATCGGCAACGTCAGAGGAGCAAAAGTTTTTTGCTTCTTTTTTCCAAAAAAGAAGGCCTTGCTGGCGAGGAGTCGGGCGGGAGAGCAAGCCTCACCAGGCGACGCCCGTCAGGAGCCGGTAGTCATCCCGTCGCCTGCATCGAAGCGGACGCTGGCATGTGTTCGGTAGCGGCACCGGGCGCGCCGGTCTCGGCTTCATCGCCGCTGAACCAGCAATAGCGGTTCTTGCCGCTCCGCTTGGCCGCATACAGCGCCGAATCCGCCTCGCCCAGCAGCCTGTCCGGCGTGGAGAACGCCGACGCGCGCGCCAGGCCGATGCTGGCACCTATGCTGGCCGCGTTGCCTGATATCATGAACGGCTCCCGCAGCGCCGCCAGCACCGACCAGGCGAGCTGCTCCGCGGCGGACGCGGCGCCACCTTGTGCGAGGATGGCGAACTCGTCGCCGCCCAAACGCGCCGTCAGGCTGGTGGCGGGCACATGGCGCATCAGCCGCTCGGCCACCTGGCGCAGCAGCAGGTCCCCCGCAAGGTGGCCGTGAGCATCGTTGACGGATTTGAACCCGTCCAGGTCAAGGCTGAGCACGACGGTGGCGCGGGCGCGGGCAGGACCCGCCAGCGCGGTGGCCAGCGCACGGTCAAACGCGCGCCGGTTCGCCAGCCCGGTGAGCGGACAGCGTAGCGCCATCAGCCGGCTCTCATGACGCCCGACGATCATCTCGACGTAATCGCGGTGGAGCTGGCGGTTGATGCTGGCGATGGCGAACATGTAGATGGGGATCACGATGAAGCCCCATTTCAGGAACGGGTCCGGCGCGAAGAACCCGCCGGCGCTGAGCGGCAGGCAGATCAGCACGAGCTGCGTCATGAGCAGGCGTGGCGCGCCCGGCACGCGGCCGCATTGCGCGCCCACCGTGGCCGTGGCGAGCAGGGAGCCGACGACGCTTATGCCCAGATCCCCGCTGGCCAGGCACAGCCCGGAGCCGTATCCCAGCACGGCGCACCAGAGCAGGCCGCAGAGAATGAAAAGATCAGGCGCCATGCCGGCGGGCGCGGCCTGCCCCTTGTGGCGGGTCCTGGAGCGCAGGATGCTGAGCGCACTGAAAAAACGCGCCAGAGAAACCGCGGCATCCAGAACCGCCCAGGCGATGTAGGGGGTTTGCGGATGACGTAACGCCACCGATATGGCGGCCGTCAGCACCAGCATCGCGCTGGTGAACAGCGATATCATACGGTTGAACAGGCTGGCGCGCAGCTCGTCGCTGACGTCCGTCGGCGCCAGGGGCGATGTGGTCAGCCAAACCAGCAGGCGCGATCGTAGGGGTGGGCAGATGGCGGACATCTGCTCGGGCGGGCTGTGCTGCACCGCCTCAGCATATGCAACCCCGGTTAACGGCCCGTGTCCGCCCTCTCACACCTGCCAGGCACCCGCAAAGCCGCGAACCCGGAAACCGCAAGTCTCCTGGCCTTGTTCCCGAAGCGACTGCCTCCTCTTCCCGTCGAGATCGACCCGCATGAGCAGCCGCCACGGCCTGGAAATACGCACGGCCACACCGGCCGACGCACCGTTGCTGGCGGAGCTTCTGGCCGAGTCCGGCCACGCCGCGCCGTCGGCCGCTCTGGCTGCCCGGCTGGACCGGCTGCAGCACGCGCCTGGCGCCGCCCTGCTGGCGGTGGAATGGGGACCGCCGAGCGGCATCATCGTCCTGCACTGGTATGCCAGCCTGACAGCCGACCACCCCGTAGCCGAAGTGACCACCTTGCTGGTGGGGCCCGCCGAGCGGCGGCGCGGCCTGGCGCGCCTGTTGTTGAAGGCCGCCTCCCAG
>CAHJWU010000032.1 GCA_903643085.1 Rhodospirillales bacterium | reverse complement strand
GCCCCAGCCGCGCGCGAAACCCCCCGCCGCGCCTCGCAACCAGGCGCCCCGCGCCACCAATCGCCCAGCCCCAGCCTGGCCTTCGCCCGCGTCATCCACGCCATACGCCAGGTCATCGCGCTGGAAATCAGCATCTCCGCCACCCTACAGGCCGCCACCGAAAAAGCCGCCCAGATCGAGCGGGACCGCGCCTACCGCCTCGCCCACACCAAACACAGTCCCTCCCCCACAACACGCACCGCCCCCGCCGAACGCACCGCCATTCCCTCCCTCCTGGCCAACATCGGCCGCGAAATCGGCATAGACCTCGAAGACCCCACCCTGGCGGACCGCCGCCCCACCGTCCGCCAAACCGAACCCACCGGCCCGCCCGCCTGACCCCCGGGCGCCACCGCGCAACGCACCCACCGCACAAACCCACCCAACCCCCGCCACCCTGCCGAAGGCACCCCCGCCCGGCAGCCGCACCCCTGCGCCCGAAAACCTACCCCCGACACCACACCTGCCCTAAGACAGCCAGACCCCAAGCTGTCGCCGGACCCCCATGCCCCCAAACCCCACCTTGCGCGCGCCATGAAGAACCTGCGCCAGATACGCGCCGCCACCGGCACCTCCCTCACAGCACGCTCCTGGCAGACCGAAGCCCCGCTGCGCATGCTGATGAACAACCTGGACCCGGACGTGGCCGAGCGCCCGGAAGACCTCGTCGTCTACGGCGGCATAGGCCGCGCCGCCCGGAACTGGCCGTGCTACGACGCCATAGTCGCGTCCCTGACCACCCTCTCGGACGAAGAAACCCTACTGGTCCAATCCGGCAAACCCGCCGGCATCTTCCGCACCCACCCCAACGCCCCCCGCGTCCTCATCGCCAATTCCAATCTCGTCCCCCACTGGGCCACCTGGGAACACTTCTCCCATCTCGACCGCCTCGGCCTGATGATGTACGGCCAGATGACCGCCGGCTCCTGGATCTACATCGGCAGCCAGGGCATCGTCCAAGGCACCTACGAACCCTTCGTCGAGATCGGCCGCCAGCATTTCGCAGGCTCGCTCGCCGGCAGATGGATACTCACCGCCGGCCTGGGCGGCATGGGCGGCGCCCAGCCACTCGCCGCAACCCTGGCCGGTGCCTCCCTGCTCGCCATAGAAGCCCAGCAGAGCCGCATCGAGAAACGCCTGGAGACCGCCTATCTCGACGCCCAGGCCAAAACGCTGGACGAAGCTTTGACCATGCTCGCCCGCGCCCGCGCCACCAACAAACCCATCTCCGTCGGCCTGCAAGGCAACGCCGCAGACCTCTTCCCCGAAATCCTCGCCCGCGGCATCCGCCCGGACATAGTCACAGACCAGACCAGCGCGCATGACCCCACGAACGGCTACCTCCCCGCCGGCTGGACGGTCGCCGAATGGGAACACCGCCGCGCCACGGACCCCGCCGCCGTCGCCAAAGCCGCCAAAACCTCCATGCGCCGCCACGTCGAAGCCATGCTCGGCTTCCACCGCGCCGGCATCCCCACCGTCGATTACGGCAACAACATCCGCCAGGTCGCCAAGGACGAAGGCCTGGCCGACGCCTTCGATTTCCCTGGCTTCGTCCCCGCCTACATCCGCCCCCTGTTCTGCGAAGGCCGCGGCCCGTTCCGCTGGGTGGCCCTCTCCGGAGACCCGGAAGACATACGCGTCACCGACGAGACCGTCGCCGCCCTGATGCCCAACGACGCAGCGCTGCACACCTGGCTCGCCCACGCCGGCGCCCGCATACGCTTCCAGGGCCTGCCCGCACGCATCTGCTGGCTCGGCCTGGGAGACCGCCACCGCGTCGGCCTCGCCTTCAACGCCCTGGTACGCACCGGCCGCGTGCGCGCCCCGATCGTCATCGGCCGGGACCATCTGGACAGCGGCAGCGTCGCCAGCCCCAACCGGGAAACCGAGGCCATGGCGGACGGCTCGGACGCGGTCAGCGACTGGCCCCTCCTGAACGCGTTGCTGAACACCGCCAGCGGCGCCACCTGGGTCTCGCTGCACCACGGCGGCGGCGTCGGCATGGGCTACAGCCAGCACAGCGGCATGGTCATCGTCTGCGACGGCACCGAGGACGCCGACCGCCGCCTCGAACGCGTGCTGTGGAACGACCCCGCAACCGGCGTCATGCGTCACGCGGATGCCGGCTACGAGCGCGCCATCGAGTGCGCCCGCCGGTTCGATCTGAACCTGCCTATGCTCGGGAGGAAATAACGCAAGGCAAGCAGTTCTTTTTTGAAAAAAAGAACCAAAAAACTTTTGCTCCCTGTCGGCGGATGCTGAAACGTTCGCCGACAGGGACCAAAAGTTTTTTGCTTCTTTTTTTCAAAAAAGAAGGCCTTTCTTCCTAGCTTTCCACATACGTATAAGCATGCTGCCCATCCCGTATGACCAGCGCCCGCTTGCCACCCGATTGCGTCACCGTGAACGGAAACCCGCTCTCCCCAGGCGCGATCGTCACGAACGCCACTGTCCCGTCGTCGTTCTTCCGCGTCGCCACAGCGCTTCTCCAGTTGCCGAAGTCGAACACCACCTCGCTGCCCGCGCGCCTCACCCGTATGCTTCCCAGCGACGGATTGGTGTAATGTCCGGCGAGTTGCGAAGCCTGCGCGGCGTCCGGCGGCACGCTCAGATGCGGCCGCTCACCCGCCAGTCCGGCGTCTATCCCCTTCGCGGCGGCATCCAGTTCCTTGGCGGCTTCCGGCTTGCCGTCATAGAGAACCTCCAGCAGCCGCCTGGCGAACGGGCCGCGCAGCGCGAAACCGTTGTCGCCATTCGTCAGTATGACAGCGCCCACCTGCGCGTCGGCGATGGCGATCACGTCCGAATGAAAGCCGATCAGGTCGCCGCCGTGATGCACCTCGCTCACGCCGTAACGCGTGTCGGTCACCAGGCCCATCCCATACGTCACGTCCTCGCCGATGCTGACGTTGGGGCGGCGCCGCATCAGCAGGTTCTGCCTGGAGACGAACGCCGTCCCGTCCGGCAGCACGCCCTGCGTCAGCTCGTCCTGCACGTATCTGATCAGGTCGTGCACACTGGACCACGCGGCGCCGGCCGGCGCCACCGGCAGGAACGTGTAGTTCATGTCCATGCTGGCCACCACGGCCTGGCCGTCGATCGTGTCGCCATGCGGGCTGGCGTGATCGCCCGCCAGCGCCTGCGCATAGTCGAACCCGGTCTCCGCCATGCCGAGCGGGCCGAACACCTGCTCCTGCATCGCCGCGTCGTACGCGGCGCCAAGCTCGCGGTCCGGATGGGCAACATGCCCGCCCACATAGCCGGCAGCGGCCGCCATCACGTTGCTGTACTGGAACATCTCGCCGAAGCCGCTGGTCGGTTCCGTGTCGGCCAGCTGCTTGAAGGCGTCCGAGGCCGGCGTCCGCGCGCTGGTGTTGAACAGCACCTCGAAATCGCGCCGCGGCACCCCCGTGCAGGCGCAGATCAGGTGACGTATCAGCACCTGCTTCGTCGTGGCCGCGCTGCCCAGCCGGAAGTCCGGATACAGATCCGTCACCTTCTGGTCCCAGCCGAGCTTGCCCTGATCGACCAGCCTGGCCAGCAGCAGCGTCGTCAGTCCCTTGGTGTTGGACGCGATCATGAACCGCGTGTGCGCGTCCACTGGCTCCGGCCGGCCCAGCTCACGCACCCCCAGCCCGCCCTCATAGACAAGCTTGCCATGGTCGATCAGCGCCAGGGCCACTCCGGGCACCCGCAGCTTGGCCATCGCGTCCAGCACGAACATCTGCAGCTCGCCTATGCGCGCCGCATCGAGCGCATGCGGCGCGCGGCCGGCAAAGGTCTCGCGCCGGTTGCCAGGCGCGCGCAGGCTGTCCGCCACCAGTGCCACCGCGGCAAGCCGCTTCTCGTAGGTCGACTGGCTCCCCTTGGCGATCAGCACGGTCCAGTCGCGCCCATGGCGGAACGCCGCGGCGGTCAGCGCCAGATGCTCTTCGGGCGAGGTGTTGTATTCGAACAGCGCCGCCTCGTCCCAGCCGTCCTTGGCCGCGCGCGGTGCCGAATCCTCCAGCACATGATGCTCGCTTGCGTCAACGCGCTGCCAGGCGGCGCGTACGGCATCGGCCGCGTTGCCTGCCTGGCCACCCTCCACCACGGCAAGGCGGAAATCGCCCTCCGGCGCCAGCAGGCTGATCGCGCCCGGACGCTGTGCCACAGACCAGTTCTTCGGCGCCTTGAACGTGGCGCCGGTCGGCGTGGTCTCCGGTGCGTCGGCCTGCAAGGCGGGCGCGGCGGCGGCGGCGTCCGCGCGGACAAGGAGCATCAGCGCTGCCCCGGCGACAATCGACAGCGTACGCATGCCATCCCTCCAGACCCGTTCACCCGCAGCCTGAAACAAACCCGTGCAGGCATGCAAGCCGGCGGCCATCGCCACGGACGAAGCCGTCCTCTCGCCCGCCGGATGTCCCGCCGACCGCCGGCAGGGATCAGCCCAGATTCCTGTTCACAGTGCGTCGCTCCCCTTCGCGGAGCAGGCCTCGCTTGCTTCCGCAGCACGCTACGGACGCAGCGCAGCGCCCAGATACCCGGGCCACCTGCGCGCCGCCGCCTCCGTAAGCGGCGCGATACCCAACGCACCGAGACGGGCCGGCTGCTCGATACGCCGCACGATCTCCGCAATCTCGGCGGCCGGCCGTGGCGTGCTGAAAAGATAGCCCTGGGCTTCCTGGCATCCCGCCTCGGCAAGCCGGCAAAGCTGATCGTCAGTCTCCACGCCCTCCGCCGTCGTCACCATCTCCAGGCCCGCGCACAGGCTGACCACGGCGCGGATGATCGGCTCGCTCTGGCGGGAGACACCAAGCTGCTGCGTGAAGCAGCGATCGATCTTCACCTTGTCGAAAGGAAAACGTTGCAGGTAGCTCAGCGAGGAATAGCCCGTCCCGAAATCATCCATCGCGATCCGCACCCCAAGCGCCTTCAGCCGGTGCAGGGTGGCAAGCGTCTCCTCGGTGTCCTGCAGCATCACCGTCTCGGTGATCTCCAGTTCCAGCCTTGCCGCGGCCAGGCCCGATCCGCGCAGCGCGCCCGCCACCGCATCCACCAGGCTGCGGCTGGCGAATTGGGCGGGCGAAAGGTTGACGGCGATCTTTCCGCCGGCCCACGAGGCGGCCTCGCGGCACGCCTTGCGCAGAACCCATTCGCCGATCGGCACGATGAGGCCGATCTCCTCGGCCAGAGGTATGAACCGGTCAGGCGGGATCAGGCCCTGTTCGGGATGCCGCCAGCGTATCAGCGCCTCGAACCCGCTCACGCGAAGCGACCGGATGTCCACGATCGGCTGGTAGAACAGCTCGAATTCGTCGTCCGCCAGCGCGCGGCGCAGATCCAGTTCCATCCGCCGGCGCAGCTGCGATTGCGCGTTCATCTCCGGCCGGAAGAACACAAAGCGTCCCCGTCCCTCCGCTTTCGCCCTGTACAAAGCCAGGTCCGCCGATCGCAGCAGAACATCGCCGTCCAGCCCGTCGCCAGGCGCCAGCGCGATGCCGATGCTGGCGCCCGCCATGACCAACTGGCCCTCGATCTCGAACGGCGCGGCAAGCACGCGCACCAGCCGTTCCGCCAGGTGGCCGATGTCGCGGGCGCCATCGGCGCAGGCGGCAACGATGGCGAATTCGTCGCCACCCAGCCGGGCGAGCAGATCGGTCTTGCGCAGACTGCCCTGCAGCCGCCTGCTGACCTCGCAAAGCAGGGCATCGCCCATGTGGTGCCCAAGCGTGTCGTTAACCTCCTTGAACCGGTCGAGATCAAGGCAAAGCATGGCGAAACCGCCGCCTGCACCCTCCTCCCCGCGTGCCCGCGACACAAAGGCCTCGAGCCCCTTGCCGAACAGGACCCGGTTCGGCAGGCCGGTGAGCGCATCATGGTGCGCGATGTGCGCGATCCTGGCTTCCGCCTCGCGCTGCTCGGTGACGTCGATCACCACGCCGAACGTGCGCAGCGGCTTGCCGTCCAGGCCGTATTCGATCCTGCTGCGCGCCTGTATGTGCCGCACGTGCCCGCCAACCAGGATGCGGTAGTCGATGGCGCCATGCTGGTCGCCGCGCGCCAGCACCCCGTTCACATACGTGCTGAAGCGCTCGTGGTCGTCGGGCAGAAGTGCGGCGAACCATTCCTGCCTGGGTATGCTTGCCACGTTTGGCGAGAACCCGTACATGGCGCGCGTGCCTGCGCCGATATGGACGAGGCCCGTCGCCAGGTCGTGGCGGAAATCGCCGATACCGCCGATCTCGAGGCTCAGGCTAAGCAGCGCCTGCGACTCCCGACTCTCGGTGACGTCAATCAACACGCCGATCGAAGACAGCGCCTGTCCACCCGCGCCGTAGCTGTAGCGGGTCCTTACCTCCAGATGGCGCACCTGCCCAAGCACCGGGTGATGGATGCGGTAATAGTAGGTGATGTCCACCACGCCCTGGGCAAACGCCTGCCTGGCTTCGGTGACGAGCCGCGCGCGGTCCTCCGGCAGTATCGTGTTTATCCAGACCTCGTTGGTGACCGGTGCGTCGCCTTCGGGCAGCGCGTGCAGCACGCGCGCGTTCGGGCCGCACGCGATCAGCCCGTCGACGAAATTGTGCCGGAAGGTGCCGATATGGCCGGCCTCCATGCTCAGGCGCAGAAACGCCTCGCTCTCATGCAGCCGCTGCTCGGCCACCCGTCCCACGGTGATGTCCTGCACGAGGGCGAACAGGCGCAGGGGCCGGCCGTCGGGGCCGCGTCCGCAGACGATCACACCCACACGCGCCCACATCGCACTTCCGTCCGGGCGTATGTAGCAAATGTCGGCATCCCATCGCCCATGGGCGTGCACCTCGGCCAGGCGCTGCTCGCCGGCGGCGGCCTGGAAGTCAGGACGAACAATATCCTCCGGCCGCAGGCGGCCAACCAACTCCGCCTCGGTGCGGCCGGTCATGTCGCAAAAGCGCCTGTTGACCCGAAGGAAATGCCCGGTGTTCGCGTCCGTCTCGGTGACGCCCACGCTGTCCGTTTCGAACACCGCCGAAAGCAGCGCGTCCCGGTCGGCCAGGGCGGTCTCGGCGTCGTGCCCGAGGCACGCGTGATCAAACGGCGTCCCGTGAAGACCGGAATAGTCGCAAGCCGCCGCCGACATGAAGCCTGGCTCCAGGAGAGTTGCCCATCTTCGGCGCAGCCCGGTAAATGTCGGGTGAATCCGAGCGTGATTTCCCTGGGTAGCGGATCGTCGCCCGCCGCTTGCAGCCAGACGCCACAAGCGGACCACGCGCCGCCCTGCTGGCGCCGGCGCTTGCTTTCCCCAGACCACCAACCGAAAACCCGGCATACGTTACAAGCGAGACGCCCCGCCATGCCGAACCGCCCGCGCCGACGCACGGCCACGAACGCGGCCGGCGCGCCGTGACCCTCCCCCTGGGCACCCCCCTGAGCCTCGCCCACCTCCGCCGGCTCGCAGCCGGAGAACCCGTCCGCCTTGACCCGGCCTGCCTGCCCGCCATCGAAGCCTCCGCCGCCACGATCGCCGGGATCGTCGCCTCCGGCCGCACCACCTACGGCGTGAACACCGGCTTCGGCCTACTCGCGCAGACCTCCATACCCGCCGAAAAACTCGCCGAACTCCAGCGCCGCCTGGTCCTGTCGCACGCTGCCGGCACCGGCCCGGACCTCTCGCCCCGTATCACCCGCCTGATCATGGCCCTGAAAATCCAGAGCCTCGCCCGCGGCTTCTCCGGCGTCCGCCCGCACGTCCTCCACCAGATACTCGCCTGCCTGGACGCGGACCTCCTCCCCTGCATCCCCGCCAAGGGCTCCGTCGGCGCCTCGGGTGACCTCGCCCCCCTGGCCCACCTTTCCGCCACCCTGATCGGCGTGGGCGACGCCACCCTCGCCGGCCAACGCCTCCCCGCCGGCGCCGCCCTGGCCCGCGCCGGCATCGCCGCCCTGACCCTGGGCCCGAAGGAAGGCCTCGCCCTCCTGAACGGCACCCAGGCCAGCACCGCCCTCGCGCTGTCCGCCCTGTTCCGCGCCGAGCGCCTCCTCGCCGCCGCCATCACCGCCGGCGCCCTCTCCGTCGACGCCGCACGCGGCAGCGACTCCCCCTTCGACTCCCGCATACACGAAGCCCGCGGCCAGCCCGGCCAGATCGCCACGGCCGCCGCCTTCCGCCACCTCCTCGCCGGCAGCGGGATACGCCTCTCTCACCTCGAGTGCGGCCGGGTGCAGGACCCCTACAGCCTGCGCTGCCAGCCGCAGGTGATGGGCGCCTGCCTCGACGCGTTGCAAAACGCCGCCCGCACCCTCACCATCGAAGCCAACGCCGCCAGCGACAACCCGCTAGTCTTCGCGGCCGACGGCGAAATCCTCTCAGGCGGCAACTTCCACGCCGAATCCATAGCCCTCGCCGCAGACACCATGGCGCTGGCCATCGCCGAGATCGGCGCCCTCTCCGAACGCCGCATTGCCCTGCTCACCGACCCCACGATGTCCCGCCTGCCCGCCTTCCTGGTCACCGACCCGGGCATCAACTCCGGCTTCATGATCGCCCAGGTCACCGCCGCCGCCCTGGCCAGCGAGAACAAATCCCTGGCCCACCCCGCCAGCGTGGACAGCCTGCCGACCAGCGCCAACCAGGAAGACCACGTCAGCATGGCCACCTTCGCCGCCCGCCGCCTGCACGACATGTGCGACAACACCGCCACCATAATCGCCATCGAACTGCTCGCCGCCGCCCAGGGCATCGGCTTCCACGCGCCGCTCCAGACGTCCGTCCCTTTGCGATCCGCCATCGCCGCCCTACGCGCCGTCGTCCCGCCCTATACGGAGGACCGCTTCTTCGCCCCGGACATCGCGGCGGCGACCGGGCTCGTGGAGGACGGCGCGTTCGGCGTTGCGGGTCTGGAAGTTGGGTGAGCGCGCAGGCCTTCCTTTTGCAAGACGCAACAAAACTCTCGGCTGTGCTGTCGCGGAGTCCTGACCCCTGTGTGTGCCCTGCTCCCGCAGCCTGCGTGCCGTCAGGTTGACCTCCCTCCGACAAACCCTTCCGGCGCCATGAACCGGCAATCACGCGGTTTGCCGCAAGAGCCGTCCTTTGTCGAACCGCAATGCGCCGCATCCCAGGCGCCTGTGCCTTGTCACGATGCGGAGTGCTCAGGCGGAGACTTCTCGCCTGTCACCTACAAGTTCAGAAAACCGTTGCTTCCCGCAATCGCGGCGATCGCATGATTGCAGGAAAGCACGTGCGCCGAAGACGCGTGGATGGCCGAGTTCTTGCGTCTTCAAAAAGAACGCCTGGCTTGCGTCTGCGACAATCCCCCGCAAGGCCGCCCGGTGTATAACCGCCCCATGCCAACCCCCACCTACATCCTACACCAGGGCACCACCCCGCTGCTCATCTCCATCCCCCACGCCGGCACCCATCTCCCGCCAGACATCGCCGCCCAACTCACCCCCACAGGCCGCGGGCTCCTCGACACCGACTGGCACGTGGACGCCCTCTACGACTTCGCTGCCGACGAGGGCGCCAGCGTCCTCGTCGCCACCCACAGCCGCACCGTGGTGGACCTCAACCGCAACCCCGAAGGCGGCCGCCTCTACCCCGGCCAGCATGAGACCACCGTCTGCCCCACCGAGACCTTCGCCGGCGCCCCGCTCTACCCCGCCTTGCTTGCACCGGCGGAAATCGCCCGCCGCATCCCGCTGTACTGGACGCCTTACCACCAGGCGCTGACCGCCGAGCTCGCCCGCATCCAGGCCCGGCACGGCGCCGCCCACCTGCTGGACGCCCACTCCATACGCGGTGAAATCCCCCGCCTCTTCCCAGGCCCGCTGCCGGACCTGAACTACGGCACCAACAACGGCGCGTCGGCCTCCGAAGCCCTGACCGCGCGCGCTTTGGCCGCCACCGCCCCCCACCCCTTCACCACCATACTCAACGGCCGCTTCCTCGGCGGCCACATCACCCGCCATTACGGCCGCCCGTCGCAGGGCATCCACGCCATCCAGCTAGAACTCGCCCAGCGCACCTACACCGACGAAGCCGCACCCGACCTCTACGATCCAACCCGCGCCGGCCCGCTCAAGGCGGCTTTGCGCGCGCTCGTGCAGGAACTAAGCAAGGAAGCAGTCCTTTTTTGAAAAAAGGGCCAAAAAACTTTTCCTACCCCGCATTTGCACCAGCCAGTTTCACCAAAACACACCGAAGCGCTGCAGCGTCGAGGGAGCAAAAGCTTTTTGCTTCTTTTTCTCGAAAAAGAAGGCCTTGCTTTCTCTCCCCACCCCGCCATTTTCGCCCGCCGAAGGGAACAATCCCCCACTCACGAGGTTGTGCCGTTCGTCAACCGGCGCTACGCCGCCGAACCGAAGGATACGATACCATGACCACCACCAGGCGCTGGGCCGCCATCTCCACCATACTCGCCGGCGCGCTGTTAGGCGCCGCCACCCTCCCCACCCCCGCCTTTGCCGGCCCGGACCAGCAGGCCACCGTCGACCACGCGCTCGGCACCTTGCAGGACCTGCGCCGCGACAAGGAGTTCGGCAACGCCCGTCAGTTGCTGGCCACCACGCGCGCCGTCTTCATCGCCCCGCGCATCTTCAAGGCTGGCTTCTTCTTCGGCGGCCAGGGCGGCACCGCCGTCCTCCTGGTGCGCGGCGCCCATGGCTGGTCGGACCCCGCCTTCTACACCATCGCCTCCGGCAGCTTCGGCCTGCAGATCGGCGCCACGGAGAGCGAACTGATCCTGTTCATCCGCTCGGAAAAGGCGCTGCGCGCCATCATGGCCAACCATTTCAAGATCGGCGCGGACGCGGGCCTGGCCATCGCCACCCTCGGCTCGGAAGTTGCAGGCTCCACCACCACCCATGGCGGTGCCGACGTCATCACCTGGGCGTCCTCCTCGGGCGTCTATGCCGGCATTTCGCTGGAAGGCTCGGCCATCGAGCCGCAGACCAACGCCGATGCCAGCTACTACGGCCGCCCCGTCACCACGTCGGAGATCGTCATGGGCCATGGCGCCGGCAACCCGCAGGCCAGTGCCTTGCGCCGCGCGCTCGCCGGCCTGAGCTGACGCGTCAATGATCGCGGGTCCGGAGCCGTCGTACACGGTTCCGGCAACCGCGATCGCACACACGCGTTCATTAGCTGTGCGCCGCAGAAGCGCATGACAATCAAAGGAAGCCAGACATGCCCAAAACCACGCATCACGAGGCCGCCGAACACCACGAAAAGGCTGCCAAGTCCCACAAGGCCGCCGCCGAGCATCACGACAAGGGTGACCACGCGGCCGGCCACACCCATGCGACGGAAGCGCACGGCCACTCCACCAAGGCCCATGAGAGCACGACAAAGGCGCACGCCAAGTCCACCGAGCACGCCAAGGCCAAGAGCCCGGAACACGCCAAGTAAGGCGTAGCGCTCTCCAGGCACGCCAAAGCCGCCGGCGGCATCGCCCCGGCGGCTTTTCTGTGTGCAGGCCCCCGTTTTCCAACCGCCCGGCGGCCTCTGCCGTGCTACCGGCAGGCGCGTTCCATGCGCCTGCCGGTAGGCCCGCTCTCAACTCACCTGCAGCGATACGGGTGATAGTAGCACCACCCGCCGCCGCCGCCCGGACCCGCCACGATACACCCGCTCAGCGGCACCGCTGCGGCCAGCAACAACAAGATCGCGATCGCTCTGCTCATCACACGCTCCACATTCCACTGACCGGCAAAACGCCCGCCCCGACAGGCAGGTTGCTGTAACGATAGGCAACCCTGCAAGAAGCCGCTTTTCCGCTGGCGTCACGCTCGCCTTGGTGCCAATCTCGGCTTCAAACCGCCTAGTATGTGGAACGCCCGCATGACGCCAGGAACCCAGATAATCCTCAGCGGCACCCTCACCTTCGGCGTGCCCCTGGCGCTCGCCGTGCGGGACCTTCTCTCCGTCCGCCGCGCCCAGGGCGGCTCGTGGGACCCTGAACCGCCGAAACCACAACCGCCGGCACCCTCCGGCGGCGGAAACCAGATCGTCACCCGATCGCTGCCCCAATGCCTGATAGATGCCGCCGCCATCAGCCACGCTACCCGCGTGCCAGAACGCGTATGACGCCGCCGTAACCGGATCTGGCGCCTCGCCGTCTCGTAATGCGCGCCGGGAAAACTTACTGGTAAGAAGAAAGCAGGCCTTTCTTTTTTGAAAGAAAGAAGCAAAAAACTTTTGTTCGCGTCGGCGGACGTTTCAGCACTCGCCGACAGGGATCAAAGTCTTTTGCTTCTTTTCTTCAGAAAAGAAGGCCTTGCTTTCCTAAAACGCCTCCCGAAACGTCAATCCAGCCGTCAACGGCCGGTTCCGGAACGCCGATTTCAACTGCGTCGCGAACTGATTTGAAAACGCCGCCTCCAGCGCGTTGTTGATCCCGTTATTGTCGAAAGCGTTGTTCACGAACGCCACGATCTCCGCCGATCCCACATGTATCCCGGCCCGCAGGTTGACCAGGCTGAAGCTGCCGAACTTCGCCCCCTTGTCGGCGAAATCCGTGGTCTCCTCGCCTACGTAATTTTCGTCCACCCGGAAATACGCCGGATAGCGCGCCACGTCGAAGTTCACCTGCGCGTAATTCGTGATGGTGAATTGCGGTGCCGCCGGCAGCCTGTCGCCGGTGAACACGCCGAGCGCGCCCGTGGCCCGCACCAGCGTCGGATCGTTCGTGGCAATCTCAGCCCTGTTCAGCGAAACCGAGGTGCCCACATCCAGCCAGCGCGCGGGCGAGGCCGCGATTTCGCTCTCCAGTCCGTAGGAATGCGCATTGCCCGCGTTCTGGATGTACAGGTTTCCCGCCGCGCTCTGCGTCGGTATCTGAATGTTCGACCAGTCGATGAAATACAAGTCGGAGTTGATGCGCAGGCGCCCGTCCAGCAGGGCGGCCTTCTCGCCAAGCTCGTAGTTCCACAGCGTGTCGGAGGTGTAGGAAGCCGGTATGCCGGGCGAGAAGCCGTAGGTAAGGTTCGGCCCGCCTGTGCGGAAGCCGCGCGAGATCTGCGCGTAGATCGTGAGATCAGGGTTCACCCGGTAATCCACCGCGAGCCGCGGCGTGATGGGATAACTCTTCTGGCTGCCTGGCGTCACCACCGGGACCGTTGAGAGCGAATTGGTGAACAACAGCCCCGTCGTCTTCGTGACGAACGACACCTCCGTCCGGCTCGCCCGCAGCCCGAGCGTGAAGTCGAACTGGCCTGCCGTGTACGTGCCTTCCCCGAACAGCGCCTCTTCCGATTGCTGCTGGGTGGCCCGCAGGTCGCCCAGAGTGCCATAGGCCGGCTTCGGCCCGCCCAGCAGCGACCCCAGGTAGTTCTCCGTCAGCGACGAGAAGATCGTCTGGCCCGCCGACCCGGTGATGTGCTGGTAGAACGCACCGACGGTGTATTTCAGCGGTCCGTCACCCTCCGAAGCCAGCCTGACCTCCTGGGTGAACGTGGAGGACGTGCTGAAATCATTGCCCGCATCCGGCCTGTTCAGATCCCCCGCCGGCGCCCGGAACACGTTCAGCACCAGGTTCTGGTAACCTGAAAAATCCAGCGACCCGCCCAATTGCCGCACGGCGTAGGTGGTGGAATCGAACAACTGCACGTCGCCAAGATCATAGCTCGCCGCCAGGTTGTACCCGACATACTGCGCGTACTGCTCCGCCTCGCTCAGCGCGTTCTCGTCGCGCGCAGGATCGATGTCCGGATTTGCCGTCCCGTAGATCGACCGCCCGTCGCTGGACCCGTAGGCGTTCTCGTGTATGAAGGTCAGCAGCACGTTCAGCGCCTGCGTCGGCTGCGCATCCACCAGCACCCGCCCGCCCCAGTTGCGCAGGTCGTTCACATCGCGCTGCCGCGTCACGATGTTGTCGATGTACCCGCTGGCAAACCGGTCATACCCAACGACGCGCACCGCCAGCCTGTCCGCGACGATAGGAAAGTTGGCCTCCAGGTTGAGCGAATCGTTCGCCCCGCCATTCTCCGTCCCGCTTCCCGTCAGATCGACCGTGCCGCCGTACCTCTCCATGTCCGGCTTGTTGGTCAGTATGCGTATGCCGCCGCTCAACGAGCCGGATCCGAACAGCGTCCCCTGCGGCCCGCGCAGCACCTCGACGCGCTGTACGTCGAACAGCGGAACATCCACCGCACCGCCCTGCACGGCCGCGCTCTGCGCCGGTATGTCGTCCAGGTACAACCCGACGGAGGCCTGCTGCGCGCCTTGGTTCGTGCTCGCACCCGTGCTCACGCCACGGATGGTCGGATTTTCCTGCGCCACGCCCTGGTTGTTTATATTCAGCCCTGGCGCCAGCTGCGCAATCCCGCTCAAATCGTCCGTGCCGCGCTGCCGCAGCTCCTTGCCGCCGACGGAGGTGATGCTGATGGGCACACGCTGCAGCCGCTCCGGCCGCCGCGTCGCCGTCACGATCACGTCCTCGATCGCCCCGCGCCCCCGCGCCGCGCCGGGCGGCATGGTTTTCGCCGCCCCCCGGCTCGCTGCACCGGGGCTGGCTGCGCCCGGGCTGGCTGCACCAGGCGCCGTCGGCGTAATGGCCTGCGCCGCCGGCATCGCGCTCTGTTGCGCGAAGCCCGCCTGCGCCACGCCCAGCACAGAAGCCGCAACCACAAACCTTGGTACCCTCACGCGCGCCCCCCGAGCCCCGCGCCGCCGCGATGCGTCGGTACACTACCCACGCAATCACGCGCGGGTAAAGCGTATCGGGACGAAAACGGACATTTCCGGAAAAGGAGCAAAAGTCTGTTGCTTCTTTCTCTCAAGGTGGCCCGGCGTCCTCCGCCGCTCAGAACCCGAACATGTGGTCCAGCGAGAACCCGCCTTGCCCGTCATCCAACCCATGATACCCGAACAACCGGCACGTCGCGTCGCGCACCAGCACGTACCCACGCTCCCCCGCCTGCCGGAGCGCCGCCTCGCCGAACACCTCGTGCGGCCGGACCAGCACCGACCCGGAACAGGCAACCCGCAGCGCCTCGCGCGCCACAACCTCCCCAGTCCCGTCCAGCAGCTGCAACTCGGTCGCGGAAAACGCATGCCAGTCCGCGCTGGCCGGATAGATCAGCACCGCGAAGCTACGCCGGACCCCGATCCCCAGCTTGAGGAACAACCGCGTGGTCAACCCGGGCGGCGGCCCCGAATAACTCTGCGGCTCGTCCTTGTACGTCATCGCCGTGTTGAAGATGTGCGCACCGAAACTGGTGTCCGCCGCATGCCCGCTCGCCCGGTGCTCATAGCGGAACAACCCGTGCATCCACCCGTCCGCCTCTCCGCCATCGCGAAAATCATAGACCAGCTCGGCATGTCCCGCCTCAGCCCCCAGCTCCGCCAGATCCAGCGCCACGGCGTGCGCCCGCGCCAAGTTGCCCAGAAACCGCTGCGCCGTCAGCCGCCCGTTCTCGCCGAACACATCCAGCCGCAGAGGCAAGCTGTCCTGCCACTCCGCCATCGGGTTGGGCTGCACGATGGTGCGGAACTCTTCGGGCGGCAGTACGGGAAACGGCAATATGTAGCCCCGCCCCAACAAATTGTGCAGCGTGCGTATGCCAGGATCAGGCCGCAGGTCCGCCCGCTCCACGTTCACATGCGCGATGCGCGAATGCCCGCGCTTGAATATCTCATACCGCGGCCGCACCACGTGCCGGCCGGTGCGCAACTCCAGCTGCGCCGGCCAGGCTACCTCAGGCAACAACGCCCGCACGTCCACCGCCAGGCTGGCAAACGGCGCCACCTCGCGCGCCAACGCCACCGGCTGCTCCGCACCCATCCGATCAAGCGTGATCGCGCCCGCAGGAATCGCCGCCGCATGCGAGTTCTGCACCCATAGCATCACCCTCTCGTCCGCACCGGGCGCCGGCAGCCCCGCATACCGGTCGGACGGCCAGGCATTGGCATCATGCGTCACCGACAACCCGACATCGCACCCAGCCCCGTCGTCGCCGTAAACATCAAGCGCATATTTCACCACGTCATGCCCAGCCACCCCGATGGCATGCAGGAACAGCTGACCGGTGAACGCGTCCAACCCGAACCGCCCCCGAACCTCGCGGCTGTCGATCGAAAACCCGCCGGCACCGGCCGGCAACTCTTCCTCCCAGGTAGCCAGCACGGCCCCGTCGGCCCCGAACAGCCGCAGCCACAACCGAACCGCCCGCGCCCCGTAGCCCGCCCAGTAATTCGCGCTGGTCAGCCGCGTATGCCGCCCCGCCTCGTCACGAAAAAACGCATGGTTGGTGGCGAAATTCAGCCGGTCCAGGTACGCGCGCGCCGTCAACATCGCCGCCGGCAACCGTGTCCCGTCCAGGGACACCACGCGAACCCCCGCTGCGCACAATCCTCTCACCCGCCCTTCAACCCGCCTCGTATCGAACCCCGCGATCAGCAAGGTCGCAGCCCGGCACTGCCCCAGTTCCGTCACCGGCCGGGCCGTCACGCCCGCCAGCGCGCCGTCAAGTGCCGCCACATCCTGCACGTAATACGCCACCGGCACCGGCATGTCCGGATGCAGCGCGTACAACGCCGACGCAATCCCCTCCGGATCAAACACCGCCAGCGTCCCCGCCGCCCGCAGTTCCGCCGCCAGCCCCGCCATCGCCTCAGCCGTCAAAGGATGCGTGAACGCCTTGTACAATACGTTTCCGCCACGCCGCGCGTCGAAGGTCTGGATGTCGAGCACTGCAAAACTCCAAGTAGCCAAAGAGGTCTTTCTTGAAGAAAGAACCAGAATCTCTCACTGCCGCTGGCAGGAACCGCACGCTCTGGCGCCGGACGCGGGTGATCCTCCCGCAGCGCCGGCGCGGGCTGCATTTCCGCGCAGCGCGGCTTGCTCTCCGTAGGCCGGCGCAACCCTCGTCGAACCGCGCGCCGCAAACGTCCCCGAGGGCTGACACATCTTCATTTCCCTGCGGAAGAACGGGCCAACGCCTGAACCCGGCTGCGTCTCCACCCCCGTCACAGGATCTGAAAGATCGCAGCCCGACCGAAGCCATCGGCGGTGCGCGCCCGTCTTCGCCGTCCCTCACAATCCCAAACGCCGCCGAACCTCCCAACCAGCCTGCGCCGTATCATCCACAGGCGCCACCGGCCAGCGCTCGAACCGCCCTGAATACGCCCTGACCCGCCCCATCTCCACCAACCCCCGCCGGAACCGCCCGATCCTCGCCGACCGGCCGGGCAGGTCCGCCAGCAGGACCGGCGCCTCCGTCGCCACCGCCTCGGACACCATCGAGATGCTGTCCACCGTCACCACGATCGCGTCCGCCAAGGCCAGCAGCCCGAAATACGGGTTTTCCCCCGCCATGTCCCAGACCCACCCTCCGCGCGGCGCCAGCGCGTCCCGCAGCATGCCTCGAACCACCGCAGGGGTGCGGCGGGAGGCCGTCAACGCCACTCCCACCCGGTCCCTGTCCATCATGCCCACCAATTGCCCGGCCAGCCGCGCCCCCTCCGCCGCTCCGAGCCTGAACCGCCCGTTGC
>CAHJWU010000031.1 GCA_903643085.1 Rhodospirillales bacterium | reverse complement strand
GGTCCCCACACGCGCCTTGCCGCCCGCCGAGATGACCCGGCTGCGCGGTGCCGCAGACAGCGCGGCGCTGCGCCTGCGCCACCATGACGACGCCGTGCACGCCGCCCGCAGCCCCGCCGAACGCGACGCCCGTTCGATCTACGACGCCCTCGAACAGGCCCGTGTGGAGATCGTCGGCGGCCGCCACATGCAGGGCGTGGCCGCAAATCTGCGCGCCCGGCTGACCGAGACCGTGGAGGCCGACGGCCTGGACCGCATGACCAGGCGCGATCAGCTTCCCGCCAGCGCGGCGCTCGCGCTGCTGGCCCGCGAGGCGATGTCAGGGCAGACCTCGCCGCCGGCCGCCACCGCCGTGCTGAACCTCTGGCGTGACAGCCTGGACGGCCGCGCCGACACGGCGCTGGCCGAACTCGCCGGCGCCCGGCACGACCAGAACGCCTATGCCCGCGCCGCCCGCAAGCTGCTGGCCGCACTCGACCTGGCCGAAGCCGAATCCGAAGCGGAACAGGAAGAATCCGACGACCAGAAAGAGGAGTCCGGCGAGCAGAGCGGCGCTCAGGACAACACCACGGAATCCGAGGGCGAGAAGCAGTCCGAATCCGAAAGCATGCTGTCGGCGTCTCCCGAAGAGGTGAGCGGCGAACAGGCGTCTGACCAGACAGGCGACAGCGAGGACGAGGACACCGCCGGCGCCGAAGGGGAGGAGCGCCCGGCCGGCCCGCAGCCGCGCCGCGATCGCCCGGACGACGACACCGAAAGCCAGTACCGCGCCTACAGCCGCGCGTTCGACGAGGAGATCGCCGCCGAGGACCTCTGCGACTCCGACGAACTCACCCGTCTTCGCCAGCAACTCGACCAGCAACTGCAGCACTTGCAAGGCGTGGTCTCGCGTCTTGCCAACCGCCTGCAGCGCCGCCTGATGGCGCAGCAGACGCGCGCCTGGGAGTTCGACCTCGAGGAAGGCATGCTGGACGCCGGCCGCCTCGCGCGCGTGATCGTCAACCCCATGCAATCGCTCAGCTACAAGCACGAGCGCGACACCGAATTCCGCGACACCGTCGTTACCCTGCTGATCGACAACTCCGGCAGCATGCGCGGTCGCCCCATCACGGTGGCCGCCATGTGCGGCGACATACTCGCCCGCACGCTGGAACGCTGCGCGGTGAAAACCGAAGTGCTCGGCTTCACCACACGCGCCTGGAAAGGCGGCCAGAGCCGCGATTCCTGGGTGCATGCCGGCAAACCGCGCAATCCCGGCCGCCTGAACGACCTTCGCCACATCATCTACAAATCCGCCGACAGCCCGTGGCGCCGCGCGCGCAAGAATCTCGGCCTCATGCTGCGCGAAGGCCTGCTGAAGGAAAACATCGACGGCGAGGCCCTGCTATGGGCCTATCGCCGCCTGATGGCCCGGCCCGAACATCGCCGCATTCTGATGGTGATCAGCGACGGCGCCCCGGTGGACGACAGCACGCTTTCGATAAACCCGGGCAACTTCCTGGAGCGTCATCTGCGCCAGGTGATCCAGGAAATCGAAAGCCGCGACACCGTCGAACTGATCGCCATCGGTATCGGCCACGACGTCACACGGTATTACCGCCGCGCGGTCACCATCGTGGACGCGGAAGAGCTTGGCGGCACCATGATGAAAAAACTCTCCGAACTGTTCGACGACGATGCGGCGGAAGCCTGGGTGCGGGCGTCCATCGAGCGATCGGCGCTCATTGCGTAAGCAGGCAGGGCTTCTCCAAAAAAGAAGGGCTCGCTTGCTTCGCGTGAAGCCGTTCCTCGCCCTCCTGGCCGGCATGGTCTCCATACAGTTCGGCGCGGTCGCCGCGAAACACCTCTTCCCCATCTTCGGCGCTCCAGGCACCACCGCCATACGCCTGGGCCTCAGCGCGGTCATCCTGCTCCCCATCCTGCGACCCTGGCGCGCCACCATCACGCGCGCAAACCTGCCCATGCTGCTCGCCTATGGCGGCACGCTCGGCTTGATGAACCTGCTGTTCTACACCGCTATCCAGCGCATCCCGCTCGGCATCGCCGTCGCCCTCGAATTCACCGGCCCGCTCACGCTGGCCATCGCCCTCTCGCGCCGCCGGGCCGATCTCGCCTGGACGCTGCTCGCGGTTGCCGGTCTGCTCTGCCTTCTGCCGCTCGGCGAGGCGCGCCACGCGCTCAACCCGGCCGGCATCCTCGCCGCCCTGGGCGCCGGCGCCTGCTGGGCCGCCTACACGGTGTTCGGACAACGCGCCGGCGGCGTGCACGGCATCACCACAACCGCACTCGGCATTCTCATCGCCGCCCTCGTCGTAGTGCCGATCGGCCTGGCCCACATGCAACTCGCGAATTTCCACATCGCCTTGCTGCCGAGCATGCTCGCCGTTGCCGTCTTCTCCAGTGCGCTGCCGTTCCCGCTGGAGATGATCGCGCTCACCGGCCTGTCCACGCGTATATACGGTTCGCTGACCAGCGTGGAACCGGCGATCGGCGCGCTGCTCGGCCTGGCACTCCTGGGCGAACACCTCACACCGCTTCAAGCGATCGGCGTGATCGTCATCATGGGTGCGTCGCTGGGGACTGCCGCAACAGCCCAGCCGGTGTTACCAGCCGGCTGACGGTGTCACGCTGCCCGAAATTCGTGACTATACTGGCTTGCTTTTAGGTTGAGTCTTGAGTCAGGCGACAAAGGCCTTCTTTTTCGAGAAAAAGAAGCAAAAAGCTTTTATCTGCGCTGTCGCGGAGCCTTGAAGCGCATGTCTCCGCACGACGTGTTCTTCCGGCAGAGAACGAAGACAACGCAGTAGGGAATTGATCCGATGTTTTCGGATCGCACCGTCAGATCACCTTGAGGCCGCCTCTTGGAAAAGCGAAAATTTCCTTTAAAAGAAAAGTGAAATGTTTTTGTTTCAACGCATTCAAACGCCTCGGTGTGTCTGCATCGGCCGGGCATTGCAAATGCGGGGAAACAAAAGTTTTTTGGTCCTTTTTTTCAAAAAAGGACTGCTTGCTTGCTATCTGTAGCGTGTACGCGAGCTGACATCATTAAGCGGAACCATTGCTTTCACCGGAAACCCAACCGTGATACGCCCCGAGCCGCCACGCGAGGCAGACGAGCCTCAGCGACGGCGCCGTGCCGCCGCGCCCAAAGCCAGCGTTCCGAGTGCTGCGGCAATCACCGTCGCCGCCGGATTGAGCTGCGCTTCAAGCAACAGGCTCGTCTTGCGCGTGAAAGGACGGAGCGTGCTGCGCTCGCCCATGTCCTCTCGCACCTCATAGAGGTTGTCGCGACGCGCCGGATCGCCGGGATTGCGGCTCGTCTGCGTGATGCGGCTGACCTTGGAGAGCACCCAGTCCATCACGCGCGGCACCGCCTGATTGGCCAGCACCAGGGAAAGCCCGCCCGCGCCACCTATCATGATGTCGCGGTTGCCGTGTTCGCAACCGTGCAGGATGGCCCGCGCGACGAGATGCGGATGATACGCGGGCGGCGGATTGCGCGTGCCGGGGCTGCCCATCGCATTGCGCGCATGCTCCATGAACGCGGTGTCGATAGCGGCTGGCTTTATCAAGGTGAGCGATATCGGATCACCGGCCGCCTCTGTTTCCCGCCGGAACGCCTCGGTGAAGCCCTTCACGGCGAACTTCGCGGCGCAGTACGGTCCCTGATAGGGGATGGCGAACTCGCCGAGCACGCTGCCGACATTGACGATGGAGCCACCCGCCGCTTTCAGGTGTTCGGCCGCCGCCAACGTGCCGTGCACCACGCCCCAGTACACCACATCGAACACACGCCGCTGATCCTCCAGCTTCGTGTCCGTCATGCGCCCATACATGAAAGCGCCGGCATCGTTCACCCAGGTGTCGAAATGGCCGAACTCCGCAATGGCCTTCGCCGCCGCGGCATCCACCTGAGATTTTTCGGCGACGTCCGCCACGGCGTAGGCCGCGTGCCCGCCTTTAGCATTTATCTCGCCTGCGAGTTCCGCCAGTGCCGCCTCGTTTCGCGCGACCAGAAGCAGCTTGGCGCCTCGCTTGGCCGCCAGCCTCGCCGTCGCCAGCCCGATGCCTGACGTGGCGCCCGTAAGTACGATGACCTGCTGGCCGATCGGCTTGAGTTTTGACATTCTGTCGCTCCGGCGTTTCCGGCGAGACATGGAACGGCGGGGCGGGGTACCTAGGAGCGTTCGTGTTCAAAAGACTGTAAGTCAGCGGGCAGGGCCGTCCTCTTCAAACAAGGCTTCCGTTTCAGACAAGGCGTTCCGGCCTCACCGCGACAGGTAGTCCACCAGCGTCATCGTGAACATGATCGCCACCCAAAAGAACCCCAGCGCCGCAAACAGGCGCATCAGGGGTGGCTCGCGCAACACCTCCATGGAAACCAGCAGCACTGTCAGCACCATGCACGCCACCACCACGCCTTCGACAACGTACGCCCAGGAGAACGGCAGCGTCGCACCGAGAGTGACGTTCACGCCCAGCAACACCAGCAGGAGCACGAAGCTGCGTACGGCCGGCCGCATGTGCTGCCAAAGCACTTGCCAATCGTCGTGCGACATCTGAAGCCTCAGCGGTTGAGAACGTAGAGTACGGGAAAGACGATGATCCAGATCAGGTCGATGAAATGCCAGTACAGGCCGTAGATCTCGATGCGGTTCTGGTGCGTCTGCAGGAAAGCCGGCCTGCTGGCCTTCCAGGTCAGCCACAGCAGGATGGAGATGCCGGTTATCAGGTGGACGCCGTGCAGGCCGGTGGTGATGTAATAGACGTCCAGGAACAACACGCTCGCCTGGTCGTGCGCCAGGACGTAGGAGCGGTCGGCCAGGAACGGCATCATGTGCTCGTCATAGTCCTGGTAGTATTCGAAACCCTTGAGCAGCAGGAACAGGCTTCCCAGGGAAGCGGTCGCCAGCAGGGCGCCAAGCATGAAGCGGCGCCATCCCAGGCGGGAAGTGACGATCGCCGCGGACATCGTCAGGCTGGAACAGATAAGCACCACGGTGTTGGTGGCGCCGATCCAGAACTTGAGGTGCGTGGTGACGAGCGTCACCGATTGCGGGTGCTGTATGCGCAGGATCAGCGCGCACAGGAACAGGCCGGCGAACAGCAGCAATTCCGTCACCAGCCAGGCCCACATGCCGAGCGTCGCCGCCTCGCGCTGCTGCGCCTTCGTGGTGAACTGCTCGGCAAGCTCCAGGTCGACAGGCTCGGCGGCGATCCCGATGTCAGCCATTGTCACGAGTCTTGTTGGCATAGTCGTAGGGCTGGTAATCGACCACCGGCGTGCGCAGGAAATTATGCGCCGGCGGCGGCGAGGATGTCGTCCATTCCAGGCCCTTTGCCTGCCAGGGATTGGCAGGCGCCTTCTTGCCGAACCATAGCGACCAGATCAGGTAGCCCAGCGGAAAGAAGTAACCCACGGCGAGTATGGTGCTGCCGGCACTGGAGAGAACGTTGAGAAGCTGGAACTCCGGCGGGTACGAATGATACCGCCGTGGCATGCCCAGATAGCCGAGGATGAATTGCGGGAAGAAGGTGACGTTGAAGCCGATAAAGATCAGGAACGCACCGACGCGGCCCCACGCCTCCGGATACATACGTCCGGTGAATTTCGGCCACCAGTAATGCAGCCCGCCCAGGAACGCGAGCATGGTGCCGCCCACCATGATGTAGTGGAAATGCGCCACCACGAAATACGTGTCGTGCAGATGCGCGTCCACCGCCAGCGTCGCCAGGAACAGCCCGGTCACCCCGCCCAGCACGAACAGGCCGATATAGCCCATCGCATACAGCATCGGCGTGTCCAGCCGTATGGTCCCTTTATGTATCGTGGCCGTCCAGTTGTACACCTTCACCGCTGACGGCACGGCCACCGCGAAGCTGAGGAAGGAGAACACCGTGCTGGCCAGCTGGCTCTGGCCGTTGACAAACATGTGGTGGCCCCAGACCAGGAAGGTGATCGAGGCCAGGCCAATGCTGGCATAGGCCACGAACTTGTAGCCGAAGACACGCTTCTGCGAAAACGCGGCCACCAGCTCGGTGACCACGCCCATGCCCGGCAGCACCATGATGTACACCGCCGGGTGCGAGTAGAACCAGAACAGGTGCTCGAACAGCACGGGATCGCCGCCCAGACGCGGATCGAACACGCCGATATGGAACGCGCGTTCCATCACCAGCAACATAAGCGCCAGCGTGATCACCGGCGTGCCGAGCAGGAAGATGAGGCTGACCGCGTAATGCGTCCACACGAAGATGGGCATGCGGAACCAGGTCATGCCGGGACAGCGCATCTTGTGTATGGTGACGACGAAGTTCAGCCCCGTCAGTATGGAGGAGAACCCGACGATGATGACGCCGACGAGAGCAGGGATGACGTAGGTGTTCGAATACGTGGTGCTGAACGGCGCGTAGAACGTCCATCCCGTATCCACACCGCCCACGATGAGCACCACGATGGTGAACAGCGAGCCCAACATGAACACGTACCAGCTCAACAGGTTCAGCCGCGGAAACGCCAGATCCTTGGCGCCGATCATCAGCGGAATCAGGAAGTTGCCGAACGTGGCGGGGATCGACGGGATCAGGAAGAACCAGATCATGATCACGCCGTGCATGGTGAACAGCTTGTTGTACGTGTCGTTGCTGAAGATCTGCCCGTTCGGCACGACAAGGCTGAGCCGCACCAGACCCGCGGCGCAGGCGCCGAGTATGAAAAAGCCGGTGATCGAGGCGAGGTAGAGCAGCGCGATGCGCTTGTGGTCCGTGGTGAAGAACCAGCTGCGCAGCGTGTGCTGCGCGTGCAGGTAGTCCGCCGGGCGGTCGAGGGTGATGCGTGGTGTGTCAGGATCGCGCAGAACCGTATCCAAGGGGCTCATGTCCGCGTCTCCGATCCCGCCAGTGCAGCACAGATGTCTCCAGGAAGACCAAAACCGCCAACGCAGGCGGAAGGAGCGAACGTTCTCTGTTTTCTCCCTTCAAAAAGGAAACCTTTGCTTCCTTCGCTCATCGCACCGGCTCCTGATCGGACTTGATGTAGGCGATGAGCTGGATCAGCTGCTCCTCGGGAATGATCCCGTTGAAGCTGGGCATCACCTGCTTGTAGCCGGCGATCAGGTCATGGTCCGGGTTCAGTATCTTGTCGCGCAGATACGTATCGTCCGCGATCACCGTGCCGCCATCCGCCATGGGCACCGGTTTCTCGTATAATCCGGCCAGGGAAGGCGCGCGCACCGTCGCCGCCGCGCCATGGCACCCGGTGCAGCCGTAACTCGCGAACAGCCGCTTGCCGTTTGCCGCCAGGGATTGTGTGGAGCCGGCCTGGTTCAGCCAGTTCTCGTAGTCGCCTGGCTTCATGACAAAGATCTCGCCGTCCATCACGGAATGGTCGGTGCCGCAATATTCCGAACAATACAGCCGGTAGGCTCCAGGCCGGTCGGCGGTGAACCAGACCTGCGTATAGCGTCCCGGCAGCGTTTCCGTCTGCACGCGGAACGCCGGCAGGTAGAGCGAGTGTATGACGTCCTGGCTGATCATGTTGATGACGACCGGCTGTCCGGTCGGCACATGCAGGTCGTTTATCTCCGACTGGCCGCCCGGATGCTGGAACTTCCACATCCATTGCCGGCCGATGCCCTGTATCACCATGGCGTTGCCCGGCGGATGCTTGGACACGTCGAACAACTGCGCGCCCCAGGCGAAGAAGCCCAGCGTAAGGAAGAACGGGATCAGCATCCAGGACATCTCGACCATCACGTTGCGGTCGGTCGGGTTGCCGCGATAGACCTTGCGGTTCGCGCGATAGACGAGCGCGAACCAGGTGATGGCGAGGAAGATCGGCACCGTCAGCAGCAGCGTCACCGCGGTGAACGCGCTGATCAGGTAATCCACGTGCGCGGCCGCGCTGGACGCCGCCGCGGGCCAGAGCAGCAGCGGATAATCGGCGGGGCTCGCAGGGCCGCTCATCGCGCGCGCTCCCGCGCCGGCTTGTCGGGAGCGGCATGCGCGTCCAGCGACTCTCCCGTCACCAGCGCCATAGCACGGCCGATCGGGATACGCGCGGTCTCCGCATCCAGCGTGGCGTAGCCGAGCAGGAGCCTGTTCTGCGCGGCCTGCAGCCCCGCCAGTTCCGCGATCGGATCGGCCTGCAGATGCGGCAGGGGTGGATCGATCTGCTCGCGCTGCAGGCTGGTCAGCCCGACATCACGTGCAGCGTCGCGGTGATGCAGCGTGTTGAGGTAGAACACCATCAGCGTGATGCCCAGCAGCGCAGAGCCGGCGAACACGGCCATGATGCGGCCAAGCTGGCGCGCGTTTGCGTCGTCCGTCTCGTAGCCGGCCTGCAGCGAGGCCGGGTCGACCGGTCCCTGGCTCGCCCCGCGCCCGGCCTCCGGGCCAAACGGGTCCTCGCCTGACGCAGCTCCCCGGCGCGGCGCGAGCAGCCGGGCGCCGGCCAGGGCGGCGGCGGCTCCGGCAAAGGCCGATGCGATGCCGCGTGCACGGTCCGTTCCTCTCACGCCGGCACCTGCGCAGGCCGCCAGGCCTGTATGCTCACCCAAGCCAGGCCCGCCAAACCGGCCAGGACAGCGATATCGAGCAACGAAATTGTGAAGGATCCTCTCAGGGATGGTGTCACCAGCCAGAACATTTCAACAACATGCGCCACCAGCAGCAGCCCCGCCGCGGCCATAACGTAGCGCCGCACAGGGCTGGTCCCGAGCAGCGCCAGGCTCGCGGCCAGCCCGGCCACGCCGAGCCAGACTGCCATGACCCCGAGCGTGTTCGCGCGGTGCAGGTACCAGACGATCTCCGCCGGCTTGTCGGCTGACCAGATCACCAGATACTGGACCACATGCAGGAACGCCCAGATCCCCGCAGCCAGGACGAGCAGCACCGGCGCCTCGGCCGGCGCCTGCCGCGCCAGGAGCAGGGCGGCCGAAAGCGCGATACCCGACTGTACCGTCATCAGCAGCAGGCCGAAGCCGGCTGCGTTGAGGCCTGGCGACAGCGACGCCACCCAGTCGGCGGCGGCCAGCGTGCCGATCACCACATGCAGCACCAGGCCGAACCCGCACAGCCGGCCGCGCGCACGGCCGTCCGGCGGCCGCAGGGCGGATAGGCACAGCCAGGTCCAGACCGCCAGATAGGCGACGCCACGCGCCCCGAACCACACAGGCCTGAACCAGGCGCCGGCAAAACCGCCGACGGGATGCGCGGCCCAGGGATAGAGCGCGTGCGTGGCCAGCAGCACCGGCAATCCGAGAAGGGCGGCAGCGGGCATCAGCACCAGCAGCCAGCGCAGGAAGCCGTTCTGCGCGGACCCGCCCCAGCCCGCCAGTTCGGACCCCAGCACCAGCGGCAGCGCCCCCACCGGCAACGACAGCAGCACCAGCCAGGCCGCGAGGTAAGCACCCATGATGGGCTTGCCGAAGATTGCCGCGCAGGCCAGCGCCACAGCAACCACGCCGGCAGAGGCGATCAGCCCGCGCCTCACGGCGCGCCGCCCTGCGCCAGGCGCTGCTTGTCCTCGCGCGGAAGCTCCGCCACCGAAGCCGCCTGGCTCAACTGCAACGCGCGTACGTAGGAGGCGATGGCCCAGCGGTCCGCCGGCGGAACACGCGCCGCGTAGCTGTACATCGCACCATGCCCGTTGGTGATCGCGTCATACACCACCTGCGCCCGTGCGCGCATCAGACGCGGGGTGGTGAACGCCGGCGGATGGGGAAAACCGCGCTGCACGATCATGCCTTCGCCGTTGCCGGAAGCGGCATGACACGGGCTGCAGAAGATGTTGAACTCGGATTGCCCGCGCGCCAGCAGCGCCGTGGTGATCACCCGCGGCTGCGGCGCCGGCGTGTCCGGCTGCTCCTGCGCCAGCGTGCCCGCCACCGGCGCGCGCCAGGCGGCGCCGTCCGGCGAGGCCGGGTCCCTGTCCCACTGCCGCAGGCTGCGCTGGGTGTACATGTCCTCCTTCTTGCAGGCGGACACGGCTGCGGACAGACCCATCAGCAAGGCCAGGCAAGCAGTCCTTTTCTGAAACGAGCCGATCCTGCTCACCTGGGCACCCGCGTGACCGTCAGGGCCGGCGCATCCAGCCCGGCAAACGCCCGCTCCGCCGGCGCAGGATCGAAATCTCCCTCGATACGGGCATGCGCCACGACGAAGAAGCGATCCTGCGTGGCGCGGCAGATGCCGGGAATGTTGAACGCGGGATGGTTCAGCCGCGGAAAACGGTTCTGCACCAGCATCGCCGCCACCACCGCCATGCCCGCGCACAGGCAGGCGAAACTCGCCGTGGGCACCAGGAAAGCCGGCCAGCTGAACCTCGGCCGGCCGCCGATGTCGAACACGTAATCGTAGCCGGTGGCATACATGCACATGCCGAACATCGCCGCCCCGCCAGCCACCCCGGCCGCCCAGGCCCAGTTCGCGTGGCCGGCACCCATGCCCAGCGCGCTCGCCGCGGCAAGGTTGGGCACCGGCGAGTAGGCGTCGATTCGATACCGCGGATCGCGGCGGAGCACGCGCGCGGCCGCCACCATGGCGTGGGCATCGGCAAACTCGCCCGCCACGCCCCAGAGCGGCGCGTCGTGCGCCGGCCAGGGGGGAGAACCGTCCGGCCCGGCGCCGGTGCGCGTCACCAGGCCACGCTCGCCGAGCATGGAGACCACCGGCAACAGGCGCATGAACAGCAGCAGCAGGAACAGGAACAATCCCGTGGAGCCCGCGAAGGTGGTCCACTCGAAAAATGTGATGTGCGTGGCCTGCGCGGCCGACGGTAGATAGTCGTGCTGCAGCGTCGCCACGATGAGCATGTAGTGGTCGCCCCAGATGGCGGCGGCGGCGGCACCGCCCACCCAGGCGAGTATGCCCGGACGTGCGCGGAAACTGGGTATCAGAAACAGCAGCGCCGGCAGGAAGCCGGCCGTGACGAGCATCCAGTAGCTCCACGCGACCGGCCCGCCTGCGCGCCGCCCCAGAGCCGCGATGTCCGCCGGGTCGCCGCCAAGCAGCGTGGTGAAATCCGTGGCCAGCTCGCAATAGATGTTGGCGGCGCACAACATGAGAAGCAGGCAGGCCAGCACGCCGACATGGCGTTCGGTGATCAACGCCTCCAGCGCGAACACATGCCGTATGATCACCGTCAGCACAGACAGCATGCCGACGCCGGCAAACACCGCACCTGCAAGATAGGTGACCGGCAACATCGTATCGTGCCAGCCGGGCTCGACAGTCCCCGCAAACATCACGGACGCGCCCGTCTGCAACGCCACGACGACAAGCACGCCAAGCACCGCCAGGCCGCGATACGCGTGCCGCCAGCGGTGCCAGTGCACGATCGAGCCGCGCCAGCCAAGCGCTGCAATGCCGTAGAGCTGCGCCGTCAGCGAATTGTCGCGCCCCTCCACACGTGCGCGCTCGTAGGCACGGTCCCGCAGGCTGGCGATGTCAGGCAGCAGCCCGACATAGAACAGCCCGGCAGCCAGGCCGAGAAAGCTCATTATGTCGATCGCATCCCAGTACAGCGGACTGCGGAACTGCGGCCACAACAGGAAACTGTTCGGATACGGCAGGTTCCAGTAGAAGAACCACGGCCGCCCGAGATGGATGATCGGGTACACCGCCGCCGCCGCCGCCGCGATCAGCGCCATCGCCTCGGCGATGCGGTTCAGCGCGCCGCGCCACTCCACGCCCAGCAGCAGGAACACGCCGCTGACCAGCACGCCGCCACAGGCGATGCCGATCCACCAGTCGTAGCTGACGATGTCCAGCGCCCAGGTGACAGGTATGTTGTTGCCCCAGATGGCCGTGCCGTACAGGAACAGGAAGCCGAGCGAGACGACGAGCAGACCCAGCAGCGCCACCGCAACCGCCATCGCCAGCCACCAGCGCCCCCAGCCATGGCGCCGCAGCACGATGCCGGTCAGCGTGTCGCCTATGCTGTCATAGGTCTGGCCCGGCTTGATGATCGGCGCGTCGGAGGTGGTTACCGACATGGGCTGGTGCCCGATAGGAAGAAAGCAAGCAGTTCTTTTTTGAAAAAAAGAACCAAAAAACTTTTACTACTCCGCATCTGCGGCGATCGCTTATATCCTGAAATCGGGTGCTGCCGATGCGGAGAGATAAAAGTTTTTTGCTTCTTTTTTGCAAAAAAGAAGGCCTTGCTTTCTTCGCCCACCACTCAGCCCTCCCCAACCCCCGGCGCCCGCACGGCCAGATACGTCGTACGCGGCCGCGTGTTCAGCTCGCCGAGCAAAGCATAGCGCCGCGGGTCCCGCCGCGCCGCGCTTACCGCGCTGTCCGGCTGGGCCAGGTCGCCGAACGTGATCGCATCCGTCGGGCACGCACCCTGGCACGCGGTGCGCACGGCGCCCTCGGCGATCGGCACGTAGTCGCGGTCCGATATGGCGCGCGCCTGGGCGATGCGCTGCACGCAATACGTGCATTTCTCCATCACGCCGCGGGCCCGCACCGTCACGTCCGGATTGCGCTGCTCCACGATCGTCGGCGCCGCGCCGGCTGAGTAGTCCGCGTAGTTGAACCGACGCACCTTGTAGGGGCAGTAGCCGGAGCAGGCGCGCGTGCCTATGCACCGGTTATAGACCATGAGGTTCAGCCCCTCATGGTCGTGCAGCGTGGCTTCCACCGGGCAGCCCACTTCGCACGGCGCCTGCTCGCAATGCATGCAGGGCACCGGCATGAACGCGGTCGAGGTGGGCGCCGTGCCGGTCGCGCCGGCGCGGGCCGGGTAGGCGTCCACCCGCAGCCAATGCATCTCGCGGCCGTTCAGGACCTCGTCGCGCCCCACCACGGCGATGTTGTTTTCCGACTGGCAGGCCGTGACGCAGGCGTTGCAGCCGATACAGGTGTCCAGGTCGATCACCATGCCCCAGGCGCGGCCGTCAGACTCCTTGTGCGGGTATAATGTGGGCAGCTCGCCGTCGCCGTCGCCCACCGGCGGCGCGCCGGTGCGCTGCACGCGCACGAAGCCGTCGCCGTCCATGCGGGCGTGATCGTCCGTGCAGGCCAGCACATGCTTTTTGCCGATTGCGTGCAGCGTGGCGCCGTCCAGCAGCCAGGGCGTCTGCTCCGCGCGCAACGTGTACGCGTCGAACCCCAGCCCGGCGGAAATCTGCCCCTCCGTACGCTTGCCGTAGCCCAGAGTCACTGCCACCACGTGATCGGCCTGGTCCGGCGCAATCCAGACCGACCCGACCGCGCTGCGTCCGCCCGCACTCAGGCTCACCACGTCGAACTGCGCCAGCTTGAGCCGCGCTGCCAGCGCGGGCCCGATCTGTACGGCGTTTTCCCAGACGATCTTGCTGAGCGGCTTGGGCAGTTCCTGCAGCCAGGCGTTGTCGGCCACCGTGCCGTCCCACACTGTGGGGTCGGGGCGGAAGACGATCTGCATGCCTGGCTCGAGCGCCGTCGTGGCCGGCGTCATTCCGCCGGTCTGCTGAACGGGAACCAGCGGGGCGGTGCCGCCCTCCAGCACGCCCGTCAGCAACGCGCCGTGCCAGCGCTCTGGCGCGCCGGCAAAATCCCAGTGCGCCTGCAACAGGGTCAGCGCGTCGCGCGGTTCCGGCTCGGTGAGTATGGCGAGTATCTCGCCGGCGCTGCGCCCGCCGTACAACGGCGCGATGGTCGGCTGGATCAGGCTGGCGGTGCCATCCAGCGCCCGCGCATCGCCCCACGCCTCCAGCGGATGCGTCATCGGCAGGTGCCAGTCCGCGTTCACCGCCGTCTCGTCGTCGTAGAGGCTGGCGTGTATCTTCAACGGCACGCGGGCGAGCGCCGCGGTGAACCCCAGCCCGGCCGGCGAATCGTAGCACGGGTTGGTGCCGATCATCAGCAACGCGGTAACCACGCCGCGCTGCATGGCATCGACCAGCGAGGTCAGGCTCTCGCCCTGGAACTGCAGCGGCGCCGTGTGCAGCACCGTCCTGCCTGTGTTGCCCAGCGCCGCGTTCAGGCGCTGCACCGCCTCCTGCACGCCTGGGCTGGCATGCAGGCCCGCCTGCACCACGCTTGCGCCGCGCGTGCCGTCCAACGCGCGCCAGGCCGCATTGCACCAGGCGGCGGCCAGCTCCGGCAGATCGGACTGTCCGCCTGCCGTGGCGCGCGACAGCAGCGAGCGGGCCATCGCCTCGATCAGCGCAGGCTGCACCGACACGCCGTGCTCCGCCTTGGCGGAGGTGAGGTTCGGCACCGCGAACGCCGCGTGCATCTCCAGCAGGCTGCCGCCGGCCGCCAGGCCCCGACGCGCCTCGCTCCACCCGCGCGCCGCGCCCACCTGATGCGCACCCGCATCGAGCAGGTCGCCGTCTAGGCAGACGATCGACCTGGCGCCGGCCAGGTTCCAGTGCGTCTCCAGCGGCCGGCCGAACGCCTGCCGCGTGCCGTCATGGAGCGCATCGCGCGGCACCGCGCCGTGCGAGAACACGCGCAGCTCCGGCCAGGCCTCCCGCAACGCGGTGATGTGCGCAAGCAGGGAAGGCGACGTGGTCGGCCCGATCAGCAGCGCCAGCCCGGCGCCGCGCGAGGCGCGCCACTGTGCCTGCGGTCCCAGCATGGCGGCGCGGAACGCCGTCCAGTCGCTGTCGCGGGTCCGGAACTGCACGGCCTGCGAGCGGAACGGGTCGTAGAGCCCGAGCACGCTGGCCTGGCCGAAAACGTCCGTCCCGCCGCGGCTCCAGGGGTGCGCCGGGTTGCCCTCAATCTTTATCGGCCGCCCGTCGCGCGTCCTCACCACGATGCCGTTGGCAAAGCCGTCCAGCAGCGTGGCGGACGCGTAAGTCAGCACCGTGGCCGGCGCCGCGCCGACCGGCTGCGCCACCGGCGGGACGATCACGTCGTGCGTGTCGTCGTCGTCGCAGCCGGCAAGGCCGGACAGCGCCAGAGACGCCGCCATCAGACGCATGAACCGCCGGCGGTCGGGCGTGTGCAGCAGGTCGGCCGCGGCGGGAAAGCGCTCGCGTATCGCCGCCGCCACGCCGCGCTCGCCCGGCGCATCGCGCCACTTGCCGTCGGCGCCCAAACTTAGCGGTGGCATATGGAACAATCCGTAAGCTGGGCGGCGTTGCGTATGTGGTACTGCGCCACCAGCTCGGGGCCTTTCGTCGCCTGATCCGCCGGCGGCGTCCAGTTCATGTTCCACACCTGGTCAGGCGTGCGCACGTTTGCCGCCGGGTTGCGATGGCAGGTGATGCAGAACTGCATCTGGAACGACTTCGCGCGCGCCGTCATCTGCATAGACGTGATCGCGCCGTGGCAGGAGCTGCAGCCGATGCCTTTCGTGACGTGCAGGGCATGATTGAAATAGACGTATTCGGGGATGTGATTTACCCGGCTCCATTGCAGCGGCTGGTTGTTCGCCAGGCTGTCGCGAACCGGCGCCAGCATCGGCGCGCCGGTCCAGATCTGCGAATGACACGTCATGCACGTGTAAGTCGGCGGCATTCCGGCATTGGCCAGATGCGTGACGCTCGTGTGGCAGTAACGGCAGTCCAGGCCCAGCTCACCGCTATGGTGCTTGTGGCTGAACGGCACCGGCTGTTTCGGCGCCACGCCCACGCCATACACGTAATCCGAATTGGCCACAGCGCCGACCACGACAAGGAAAACCAACGCGCCGACCGAGACGACGAGCAGTGCCAGGCGAAGTATGGCGTCGGCGCCTGGGGCAAAAAGCTGACGCATCTGTCTCCGAACTGTCCGTGGCCTGCGCTATGTAGCCTGGAACCTAGATTGCGCCGGGCGGCCGGTGGTCAACTGGGCGTGAGGAAACAAAGGCGTTGTTTTCTGACGAAAGCAGCGAAAACGTTTGCCGCCGCGCCGGCGCACATCCGCGCCGGTCCTGCAAGCACGCCAGCGGCAGAACAGGTAAGCCTCACGTGCGGCCGGGAGACAGAAGTCGCCTGCTTGTTTTCTGCAAAGCGGGCCGTCCTTCGCTCCCGCGTGGCGTATCCACCCGCCTGGCGCCGAGCGCCGTGCGCACCATCAGCGCCCCCACCAGCAACGGCGTAATCACCGCCGGCCGCACGACAAACGGCGGTTGCAGGCTCAGGCAGCACCAGACGGCGACCGCCAGCACGACGTCGATGCGCGGCATCGCAATCGGCTGGAGCAGCAGGAGCATGACCGCCTCGGCCACCATCACCGCGTCGTAGGTGCCGACATGCGGTGCCGCCAGGATGATCGCCAGCAGAAGCACGGCCAGGCGCACGGCATCGGAGCCGCGGCGGAACACGCCGAGGACGCAAAGCCCGGACAGCAAGATCGCCGCTGTCTGCGCGGCATCGGCCCCACGCGCCGGCAACCCGGCCAGCCGCGCACAGGCAAACACGCTCTGCCCGTAGAGTCGCCCCTGCTCCACCCAGGCATGGAAGGCAGGGTCGCCACCCAGGAACAGGCCGAGCCAGGCCCGCCAGAGGGCCACGCCGGGGACGACCATGCTCAGGCCCAGGAGCGCCGCCCCGGTCAGTCCGGCGGCAACCAGGGTCCGCCAGGCCCGCGCGGCTACCAGCGCCACCGGAACGAGCATGGCGAGCTGCGGCTTGAAGGCCAGCAGGCCGAGCATGTTCCCGGCCAGAACGGGCCGGCGCGGCAGCCAGGTGATCCCCGCGGTCACCAGGGCCGCGCTCAGGAAGCTGTTCTGGCCTGACCCGAGGGTGAACGCGGCAGCGCCCGACCCGAGCACGCCGAGCAGCAGAACCCCAAATCGCGCACCGCGCTCCCGCAGGCGCAGCGCCAGTACCAGGGCCGCCAGGCTGAGCGACTGGAACACACCGTAATTCGCCCACCACGGCAGCAGGGCAAACGGCACCGCCAGCAGCAGGGTGAAGGGTGGATACACCCAGGGATGGAAGCGCAGCGGAGCCGCCAGCGAGGGATGCGACGCGTTCAGCGCCGCGGTGAAACGCGGACCGTCCAGCAGCAGCCCCGTGTCGCCACGCAGATACGCCTTTCCCGCGGTGTCGAACACCATCCAGTCCTGGCCCCAGGTCGCGCCGAACAGGGCCGCGTAAAGCAACCAGCCGAGTGCCGCGAAAGCCAGCATCACCAGGCCCGCGACGCGCCACCAGGCGGGCCGGGCGGCGTTCATGCGGGCTCGCGCAGGCGCAACCGGCGCGACATGTCCGATTGCAGAAGCCGCCTCGGATCCAGCACGTCCAGCAGCTCCCGGAACTCTCCCCAACGCGGGTACATCTCGCGAAACGCCTCGGCCGCGAGAAGCGCGTCCTTCGCCAGATACACCCGCCCGCCATGGCGCAGGGTGATGGCGACAAGCTCGGCGTACAGCGCCTCGACCCCCGGCCCCGCCGGGAAATCCAGCGCCAGCGTGTAGCCGGCGCGCGGAAAGGACAGCGGTCCCGAATCCGGCGCCGCCGGCCCAAGCCGCTTCAGCACGGCGAGAAAGGAGGCGCGGCGCGAGGCGGCGATGACTTCGAGCAGTTCGCGCAGCGCAAGCGGGCCGGACGCGAAAGGCACCACGTTCTGGAACTGGTGGAAGCCGCGCCCGCCGTAGATGCGGTTCCAGTCGCGCAGCGCGTCCAACGGGTAGAAGAACCTGCCGTAAGAGGCGGCCTGCGTGCGTCCCGCCTCCGGCGCGCCGCGATAGTACAGCGCGTTGAAGGCCGCGATGCTGACCGGGTTCAGGACGGCCGCGGGAAAGTCGAAC